>NZ_JBVJHH010000050.1:0-66306 GCF_055586905.1 Streptosporangium sp. NPDC048886 | reverse complement strand
TGATTTATCAGAGGTCCCGTTGCTGTGTCTGCCCTGAACGGCACACCCGCAGATCCCTTGACTCAGCCCCCGAACCCTTAACTACGCGGCCTTGCGCCTTGAAACCGTGAAGAAAGTTTGCATTGGATCTTGGCCCGGTGGTGGTCATGGGGCGGCACGGTGCCCGGGGTCGCCGGGGGAAGCGCCGCGGTGGCGCCGGTCAGGGCCAGGCGGATCTGGCGGATCCGTGCCTCCAGTGGGCCCAGCAGCTCGGCGGCCTGGTCGCGGGCGGCCTCCAGACGCTGAAGGTCGACGCCGGTCAGGGAGCCGGTGTGCAGGCGGCGGCCGGTCTCGGCGACCACTGCGGCGACGGCGCTGTGCAGCTGGGCGGCGAGCGCGCCGAGCCCGTCGAGGGTGGCGGCCAGATCGGCGGGGGAGTCGCCGCCACGGTTCATCCAGTCGCAGGTATGGCGCTCCAGCGCCTCGCCGGCCTGCCAGACGGGCGCGGCCGGGGTGCCGGCCACGACATCGGCGGCTTTGGTGGTGCCAGGGCCGCCCGCGCCGGCGTCCCCCTGCCCGCCGAACCCGCACCGCCGCAGGAGGGCGGCGACCGGGAGGGCGAGCGGCAGGTGCGGCTGACCGCCCAGCGCATCCTCAGCCTTCACCCGCGCGACGACCGCCACCCAGATCAGCGCTCCACCCTCCCGGCCGCACCGGCTTTCTGGGAGGGGATGAGCCTGGACCTGACCGGCGCCACCCTCATCGACTTCGACGTCTTATACCGGACAGTGCATACATTCTGTCCAGTATAGAAATCCGGCCCCGGCGCTGTGACCTGCGCAAACGTCCAGGGTGGAGCGGAGCGCCGACGAGCGAACGGCGCACTGTTCGATTTGCCCTGATTTTTCGGGCGGTTATGCAGTCCTGATGCATGATCATGCAGGCGGTGCGGCGACCTCGGCGGCCACAGTGGGTATCGGTAGAGTCACCATCCGATGTGGATGATCACTTACGCATCACCGGGCCGTGACGGACCGGGTGTCCGACGCCCGGTCGGGTGACCGTCACGGCCCGACCGGACACTGATGATCTTGATGGCGTCGCTCATGCCGTCGGCGTCACCGCCGTACCGGCCGTCACGCCTCGGCCATCAGCATGGCCTCTGACCAGCCCATTGCCCCTTTGACGCCTTACCTTGCCGACCCGTCGGGCAGGGATCCACTACACCGCCGGCGATAGCGCCGGGCAAGCAGGCGAAAGGGAGTGCTGATGGATCCGGCCCGTCAGGAGACCGGTGAGGTCACCGGAACCAAGGACGTCGACTACAACCTGATCTGGTTCGTCGAACAGTGCCTGAGCAACGCGCTCCAGTTGGAGACCTACATCGCCGATGCCGAACGGGCCAACGATCCGGAGTTGGCCGACCTGTTCCGCCGTGCGCAAGCGGAGAGCCGTAAAGGCGCCGAGCAGGGCAAACAGTATCTGCGTCAACGCCTGACCCGCTGACCCTTCCTCGGGCGTACGACCGTCCCACCCACCGCCCCGGGCAGGCACCGCCGGCCGACGCCGGGTCCAAGGGTTCTCCGCCCGCGCGCCCTCAGCTCAGCGGCAGGAAGAAGCTCCGGAGCTGCTCCGCCACATAGTCCGGCTCCTCGTGGGACATGAAGTGCCCGCCGCGCTCCGGCCGGGCGAAGTGGCGCAGGTGGGGGAAGGCCCGTGCGGCCAGGCTCTGTGGATAGCCCGCCATCAAGGGCTCGTGGCTCAGGGTGATCGCGGTCGGGACGGTGATCGGCGGCCGGGGCGGGGTGTGCGCGTGGTCGTAGTAGGCGCGGAAGGAGGAGCCGATGCTCCCGGTGACCCAGTAGAGGGTGGCCGCGGTGAGCAGGTCGTTGGCGTCCCACCGGGTCGAGAGGTCGCCGTCGCAGTCGCTCCAGTCGCGGTATTTGTCGGCGATCCAGGCCAGCAGCCCCGCCGGGGAGTCGGTGAGCGCCGCGGCGATGGTGTCGGGGCGGGTTCCCATGATCGCGCTGTAGCCACCGTCTGCGGCGTCGTAGGCTCGTTCGGCCGCCAGGTAGGCCACTTCGTCCGGTTCGAGGTCTGAGGGGTCGAGGCCGGCGGTGAGGCTGCCGGAGGTCATGTGGATCCCGGCCACGCTGTCGGGGTACAGGGCGCCGAGCCATTGGGTGACGCTGCCGCCGATGTCCCCGCCGAACGCCCCGTACCGCTGGTATCCGAGGGTCGTGGTCATCAGGTGCTGCCAGGTCGCGGCGATCCGCTGCCCGGTGACGGGTGCGCCGGGCGCCTCGGAGTATCCGAAACCGGGCAGCGATGGGACGACCACGTCGAACTCGGCGGCCAGCCGGTCGGCCACGCCCAGCATCTCCGCGAAGCAGCTCGGCCAGCCGTGCGTGAGGATCAGCGGCAGCGCCCCGCGACGCGGAGATCGGATGTGGACGAAGTGCACCTTCCGGCCGTCGACGTCGGCCAGGTACTGCGGGTAAGCGTTCAGCCTGGCCTCGGCCCGGCGCCAGTCGAAGCCGTCCGCCCAGTGGCGCACCAGAGCGCGCAGGTCGGCCGGGTCGGCCCCGGCCTGCCACGGCACGCGGTCGGTGGCCGTGGTGTAGCGGGTGCGCGACAGGCGCACCCGCAGGTCGGCGAGCACATGCTCAGGTACGTCGATCAGAAAGGGCTGCATGCAGCACAATTATCCCCACGGCCGCTCGTTCGTGATCAGGTTCTCGTCAAACCCCGATCGTCGACGAGCGGCCGCCTGTGTGAAGCCACCGTTACAGGCATTCTCCTCCTTCTCCCGAACGCGGCCCCAGCCCCGAAGTGGGCCGGTCCGTGCAGGTCATCGGACTTCCGAGAAGTTCGTGTTCTCGGAAGCGGAGACGGCCACAACTTCCGAGAACATGCACGGCTGAGAGCGAAATCCCAGCTCGGCACTTCCGAGGACAGGGCCGCGTCGCTAGTTGGCGGCTGAGGACACGTTCGGGAGGAGGAAGCCTGATCGGTCACGGGTGAGGAGCGAGGGGACTTCGGGGTTGAGAAACGGCGGGTACCGCTACTGAGCTTGTGGGCGTGATGTCGCGAAGGTGTGACAGATGGTAGTTGCGGCGGTACGCCTGACTTATGAGATGTCCGCAAGGCGGCGGCCTGACCGCCGAACGGCGGGCATTTCGCGAGCGCATCCGGCTGGAGGCCGCCCAGATGTTCGCCGACGGGCAGGAAAACGGAATCGTGGCGAAACGGCCGCGAGTCAGCGTGCGCTCGGCGCAGCGCTGGCGCCACTCCTGACGGGGAGGGCTTACCGCTTAACCTGCAGAAACAGGATCACGCGAAGATCGACTCATACACCACTCCGCTGGACGTGACCGCGAAGGATTCTGCGTTAGAAGTGATTCGAGTTCTTGAGCCCCACAGGATCGGCCGAGCAGGGTGATCGCTCGACTGAAAAACGGTGGGTCGTCAGTTCGACCCTGCCCTTGACCACCGTCTTTGAGCAGCCAAAGTGCCCCGAAGAGAAGATCGCTCCGGGGCGTTTTCGTCTCTGTGAGAGCAACGGATGCTTGCCGTACCGAGTGGCGCCCTCGTTCAGTGAAGCGTGACGTCCAGTGGCGTGTCACCTGTGCCACAGGCTTGCCGGGCTCGTTGACGATTGCGTGGCGAGGTCGGTCGCCGTGCGCTCGTGATCAGTGTCATCGGGGCCCGTTCGTGTTGAGGAAGACAACAGGTCTGCCATCGAAACGGCCTGCCGTGTCCAGGGCCAGCAACGCGGCCATCGCCTTGGCCGTGTACACGGGCTCCAGCGTGAGACCCGCGCGCTCGGCGGCCAGCGCCTGAGCACGCTCGCCCGCCGGCGTGGCGTACCCGTAGCCGGGCCCGAGCCAGTCACGCACGATCATCAGGCCGTCCACGTCGAGGTGCAGGCGCGGCAGCCGAGCGCCGCGCCGGCGCAGCAGTTGCTCGGTGCGCCGCGCGAGCCGTACCAGAGTGGTGGCACTCAGGCGCAGCTTGTCGTTGACAACGACACCCACGACCCGCGTGGAGAGCCCGGCGAGCTTGAGGCCGAGCAGAAGCCCGGCGGCCGTGCCGCCCGACCCCACCGCCGTGACGATGTGCGACGGCTCGGGGAGCGCGCCATCTGAGACCTGCGCGGCAAGCTCGAACGCCGCCTCGACGTATCCGAGCGTGCCCACCGGTGACGACCCTCCCGCCGGAAGCACATACGGAAGCCTCCCGCCCGAGGAGTGACGGCTCAGCAACAGCGGAGCGCCGACAACCGTGCGTACCTTGGTGTGGGTGAAGTGCAAGGTCGCGCCCGAGCGCTTCAGGCGCTCCAGCTGCGCGCGGACGTGGTCATCGACCGGCTGGTCGACCAGCCCCAACGCTGTGGCCAGTCCGTGCTCGCGGGCGTACAGCGCGGCCGCCAGCCCCCAGTTCGTGCCCAGGCCGCCGAAGGTGAGGATGGTGCGCCTGCCGCGGTGATGCGCGTCGGGGATCAGCCATTCGAGCTTGCGCACCTTGTTGCCGCCCCAGCCGCCGTCACCGAACGCTCCCTCGTCCTTCAGCCAGATCTCGGCCCGACCGTCCGACAGACCGGGCAGCGGGCGGACCGGGGTCGGGCGCGTGCCGAGCGCGATGTGCGGCAGGGTCTCACGCAGCTCGCCGAACCGTTCGTGCAGAAAGGCCATCGTCACGCCCCCAGTACGCGCTGCAGGTAGGAGTTGGTGAATCGCCGATCCGGATCGAGTCGATCGCGCACCGCGGCGAAGCGATCCCATTCCGGATAGTCCGATCGCAAGGTCTCGGCGGTCCGGAAGTGGCGCTTGCCCCAGTGGGGACGCCCCGCGTAGCCGACCATGATCTCCTCGACGGCCCGGAAGAACGGCTCCCAGGCGATCCCGGCGAATTGGTGCACCGCGATGTAGCAGGTCTGACGGCCACTGGCCGGACTCAAGAACGCGTCGTCGGGGGCGACGAACCGCACCTCCAGCGGCGCCGGCACATCGAAGCGCCCCTGCTCGGCCAGCGCGCGGATCCGCCGCACCGCCTCCGCCGCGTGCGCACGCGGGATCGCGTACTCCATCTCCGTGATCGGCACCCTGCGCGGTGTCGTGAAGACCCGGTAGGCGCGGTCGATGCGGCGGGTGGTGCCCGACCACCGCGAACACAGCCGGTTGATCGCCGGGATCCACCGCGGCCGCGCACGCCCCACCAGGCACATTCCCCAGTAGCAGTAATTGGTCAGCAGCATGTCGTGATACCACTCGCCGGCTTTCGAGGGCGGCCGGGGCGTGGCATCCACCCGGTTCCGCGTCTTGGTCAGCGCCAGCGGGCTGTGCGGGAACGTGAAGAACCCGAAGTGGTCGTTGCCCTCGACCAACTGGTCGAGATCGTCGAGGATCTCGTCGATCGGCGCCGTGGTGTCGATCCCCTCCAGGATGAACGCCGGCACCGCCTGCAATGTCACAGCGCTCACCACGCCCAGCGCGCCGATGCTCACGCGCGCCGCCCGATAGGCCGCCGGATCGTTGTCGGCGTCGACCTCGATCGCACTGCCGTCCGCCAGGGTCAGCTCGATCGACCGCAGGCTCGCTGACAGGTTGGGCAGCCCAATGCCCGTCCCATGGGTGCCCGTCGCGGTCGCTCCTGCGATCGACTGCACATCGATGTCCCCCAGGTTCGCGAACGCCAGACCGTGCTCCCACATCGCCGCGCTCAGCGCACCCAGCGAGATACCGGCCTGGCAACGAACCAGCCCCGACTCCCGATCAACGTCCAGCACCCGATTCATCCGCTCCAGTGTCACCAACGACCCGTCGGTCAATACGGCGTCGGTGAACGAATGGCCCGCGCCGGCGACCCGTACGGTGTGCCCGGCCTGGGCGGCGCGCCCGAGCGCCGCCACCAGCTCACCCCGATTCACCGGGCGCTCGATCACCCGCGGTCGGCACGTCTGGTCGCCGGCGAAGTTGGTCCACGTCAGCTCGCCCATAGCCGGAAACGTTAGGCACTGCTAGGCGTGAACTGAAACACACGTTCGCTGCCTATTGACAAACGTCGCTTGTCAAAACGGCACAGGTTTCCCGATGTCCGGGTCGCGTATCTCGGCGATCAGCTCGGGGTGCGCGTCGCGCACCGCGCGCACGATCTCGACGAATGAGCGCACCAGCGCAGGCTCGTGATCGGTGCGCCAGCCCACCGCGACCTTGCTGGGGGCGCCGTCTGTGATCGGCACCAACGTCACCCCCGGAAACGGGGCCCAGCGGGCCGCCGCGGCCGTCACCACGAACCCGACGCCGGCCGCCACCTTCTGCAGTTCCTCCAGCAACGTGGTCGAGCGCGACACCACAGGCACCGGCTCTCCTGCGCGATACGCATCAAGCTCCCAAAAGGCATTCCACACCGGATCCGTACACGCCGACCCGAGAATCGGTTCTCGTAGCAGGTCGCGAACCGCGACCGAAGCCCGACCGGCCAGCGGGTGCTGCGACGGCAGTGCCGCCACTACCGGCTCGAGGAACAAATCCTCGAAACTGATCCCCATTGTCGCGATCGGCAGACGCACGAACGCCACATCGACCGCCCGCTCCGCCAGCCCGGCCGACGGGGCGTCGTAGTTGAACTGGCGCAGCTCCACCGTAACTTCGGGGTGGCGCTCACCGAACGCCGACAGGATGGGCTCGGTCAACGTCAGCGCCGCGCCCTCCAGGAAACCCAGCACCAGCCGGTCGCGTTCACTGCGCTGAACCGACCGTGCGTGGTTGACGGCCGCGTCCAGGGCCGCGAGAACCGTACGCGCATCCTCCAGAAACGCTGCCCCCGCCGCGGTCAATCCCACGCTACGCGTCGTGCGCTCCAGCAGGAGCACCTCCAGCCCCTGCTCCAACTGCTTGATCTGCGTGCTCAGCGCCTGCTGCGTGACGTGCAACCGCTCTGCGGCGCGGGTAAAGCTCAATTCCTCCGCTACCGCAACGAAATACCGCAGGTGACGCGTCTGCACCTCCACGCCGCAAGTGTAAAGGCGCGGCTTTCCGTACGGCTCCGCGTAGGGGCGGGATGTCCGTTACGGCCCCGACCGGGGCCGTAACGGGTAGGCTTCCTCCTCCCGAACGTGTCCTCAGCCGCCAACTAGCGACGCGGCCCTGTCCTCGGAAGTGCCGAGCTGGGATTTCGCCTCTCAGCCGTGCATGTTCTCGGAAGTTGTGGCCGTCTCCGCTTCCGAGAACACGAACTTCTCGGAAGTCCGATGACCTGCGCGGACCGGCCCACTTCGGGGCTGGGGCCGCGTTCGGGAGGAGAATGCCTGGTCGTCTGGGTGATGACCCCGCCCGACCCCGTCTTGTGCCTGACCACCGGCGTCACCAGCCAGACCGGCACCATCACCGCCCAGATCGCCACCCCGTGACAACCCTGGCCGGCGCTCGCCGCCTGAACCGCGGCGAGCGTGCCGAGCCGCGTTCTGACCGAGCGGGCGCGAGCCGGCCTCATCCACCTGCCACCAGCTTCGCCATGCCCGGAAACGGCGCTACAGGGCGCAGGCGATTCGCAGCACCAGGAGTCGGAAAACCCCCACACCGCGAGCCCTATAAGCAGTGGTAGGCGCCGTGCCGGGGTACATGTACTCCTGTGGGCCGCCTGCAGTGGCCGCCGATCATGGGCCAGGCCCGCCGGATCGTCGAAAGCCGCAGCGAAGGCGGGACCTTTCGCTAGGTCCCCGCCGGTGAAGCATCGGCGGCCTTGATATCCACCAGCCGCTGGTCGCTGTTTCGGCCCGCGACCCCGGCGGAAAGGACCCGCCCACCATGAACCGCGACCGGGCCGCCTCCGCCGCCTACTCCGGAGACGACAGCAACGCACGACAGGTGACCATGTCCCCGTTTCTGCGGGAGCGGCTGGATGCCGCCACCGCCGCGGCCCGCGCCGAGCTGATCAGCGCCAGTGAGAAGAGAGCCGGCCTGCTGCTGTCGTGGGCGGGTGTCGCCTACGGTGTGATGGTCACCCTCATCCTCACCGGCCCGGCCCGTTTCCCGGGAGTCGGGCGCTTCGGCGTCATCCTGGCGCTGATCCTGCTGTCGGCGGCGGTCCTGCTGATCCTGATCACCATCCGCCCGCTGTCTCCCCAACGCGGCGGAATGCGCATCCTCACCTATGCCGACGAGCCCACGCCCGAAGCGCTGATCGAGCGGATGAACGCCGACACCAAGGACTATGAGCTGTTCCTGGCCTCCGACGCCCTGAAGATCGCCCGAGTCGCGCGGAGCAAACACCGCAATCTGCGCATGGCCGTCGACCTGATCGTCGCCGGCATCACGACCATGTCGATCATGGTTTTCCTGGAGCGCCTGATCTGAGCCCGCAGGGGCGCGGAGATCCCTGAAACGGCCCGTCACACGTCGCTGTCCGGCAGCTCAGGTGGCGCCGTCGTCCCGCCGATGGCCGAGCACCGCGGCGATCGGCAGGGCCGCCGCCAGCCCGCTGACCAGCACCGCGGCCAGCGCTCCGAGAACGGCCTGCGCGTCGTCGAAGGCGATCCCGACGGCGGCCAGCGGGGGTCCCACGTTGCGCACCGCCGCGATGCCGCCCATGGTGGTCCGGCGCGCGAGCGGCCCGGTGGCCAGCAGGGTGCCGGCGGCGAACGCGACGATGCCCAGGACGAACCCCGCGAGCAGGGTGCGCGAGCCCAGAAGCTCGACGACGTCGCGCCAGCTGCCCGCAAGCATGCCCGTCAGCACCATCACGAACGTCACGTTCGACACCACGGAGGCGAACGGATACCACGCGCGTGCCGTGTGCCGTGCGTAGCGGTGCACCACCAGCCCGACGGCGAACGGCACGAGCTGCAGGACGGCCACGGTCCGCACCAGCGCGCCGACATCCAGGGAGATCCCCCCGCCGACCTCGGCCGCGGTGAGGATGGCGGTGCTGGTGGGGCCGAAGGTGAGGCTGGCCACGGCGGCCAGCAGCACCTGCATCGCCGTGCCCGCGACCACGTCCCCTTCTGCACCATGCCCAGCTTCGCCCCGAACGGCCCGCCGGGTGAGGCGGCGACCAGGACCAGGGCGACGAAACCCGCGACGGGCAGGGCGAACAGCACGGCCAGGCCCCAGCCCAGCAACGGGAGCAGGACCAGGTTGGCCACCAGCGTCAGCGCCAGCAGCGGCAGATCGGTGAAGACGGCACGCAGCGCCGTCAGCGTGGTTCCCAGACCGGCGGCGAACATGGTGATCGAGATGAAGATCACGGTGATCGCGTTGAACAGCAGGTGCAGCGCGTCCATCGGGCCTCCCCCCGGCAGTGACCCGGGCGGCGCCCGGCGCCGCGCGTCGGTCTCTGAGGTCGCCGAGCCACCGCAGGGCGCACAGAATTACCCCATATCGCGGCGCAGGAGGATGGGGTGTCGCGGCCGGGCGGATCCAAGACGACGCGACGCCACCCGAACCGCCGACGCCACCCGAACCGCCTCGAAAAGCCTTCGGCGTGCCGGGTGCCGTCGCGGTCGATGCCTCAGGTCTTCTTTCTGCCACCCCGGCTGGGCTGGGAGGCGGGGGCCGCCGAGACCTTCTCGCCACCGGTCCGGTCGTGGCCGGTGCGGTGCTCCAGGGCTTTGAGGATCTCGGGGGCCAGGGCCTCGGCCAGCGCGGGCGCGAGGGCGTCGGCCAGGGTGGAGGCGAGCACCTGTGTGATCAGGAGCCGTTCGATCGTCGAGGCTTTCGCGCCGACCTGGCGGGGGAGCTCCGCCAGCGTGTAGCGAGAGGTCACCGTCATATCCGCCTTCCTCTCCTGCCGGCCGATGCTGCGCCCGGCGTCGCCTTCAGTCGTGGGTGGCCCGGTCACCGGTGGGCGGAGCGCACGGTGTTCACGTACGCCGCGACCTTGTCCTTGTCGATCACGCCGCCCCAGCCTCCGCTCTCCAGGCAGGTGCCGACGAACGCCCCGTCCGCACCATCGGCTGACCCCAACAGGCGGGCGGCGTTGCCGTGATGGGTGTGCCCGGCCAGGATGACCGGCAGCCCGGGGCAGGCCGCGCGAACGGCGGCGATCATGCCCATGGTGGTGTCGTCGTCGCGGTGACACAGCGACACCGCGTCCGCGCCCGCCTGCCGGGCCGTCGCGGCGACCTCGGCGACCGTCTTGCCGCCGCCGAACCAGGAGAAATGCATCGACTCGACCTCGGCGATCAGCGCGATGCCGTGGGCGCCGATCTTGTTCCGGTACTCCGCCACCGCGAGCGGGTCGCCCTGCACCAGGCCGCCCGCGGTCATCGTCGCGCCGACCAGCGCGCCGACCCGGGTGAAGTGGCCGCCGACGACCTGCGTCACCGCCAGCGATGCCTGCACGGCGTTGCGCATCAGCTGCGCCCCGACCCGGAAGCCGGGTCCGGCCGCCTCCACGATGGCGCGGGTGATGAGGGCCATGGCCGCGATCCGCGCCGGGTCGCAGTCCGTTCCGGCGGCGTATACGCGGTCCACGGTCTGGATCAGGCACCCGTCCGCGCCGCCGTCCACGAGCGCCCGCGCGCAGGCGACGGCGCGCTCCACGATCGGCTCGACGCCGCCCCCATCGTGGTAGGGGGTGCCGGGCAGCGGCGGCAGATGGATCATGCCCAGTACCAGCTTGCCGCGCCCCAGCCACGACGCTCCGCCCGAACCCGGCATGGCCACCGCTTCCGCCTCGGGACCGCCCGCGAAGGACGGTCGACTCCAAGATCTCCGGCCCTTCCCACCATGACACCGTTCCAGCCGCTCGCCCACCCTCCGATCGCGACGAAGTCCCGCGCATCGCGGGCCGCCTACCACCGCCGCCCGGGCGCACCCATGCAGATCGGGGGGTTCACCGGCCGCCCGGAACGAGGCCGGGGTTCGTGAACGCGGGGGAGCGGAAAAGGGGGCGGTTCGCAGGTCACGGGCCGCAGCGCCCGCCTGCTACTCGACGTCTTAGGTTCGAATTCCTCGACGCGCCAGCACGATTGGCGGATGCGCCGTTTTGGTGTCATCGGGGGTGGGCGTTCGTGATTGCCCACGTTCCATGATCCGAATCCCGGCCGTTCCAGACCATGGTTGTCAACCTGCGAACGGGTGGTGTTATCAGGTCCCGGGTCGTATCGGGTGCGGTGGGACACGTGCAGATGACGACGAAGGCCGGGACGGTGTCGCCCAGGGTAGTGACGACACTCGGAAAGGCGTCCCGTATCAGGAACGGCCCCTTCACAGGGGGCGACGGCACTCGCACGCGTACGACCGTGCGACTTTGACGGTGCCATGTCGCCGTCAGGCAGCGGGTGGTGGTCCGCTGGGATCGGTGCCATCATCTCGCCGTACAACCGGGGTACGCGTGGTTGGCCTGGTCGCCGCGAGGGACACTATGGCGCGGTTAACGCGGTTGCGATCGTCGTGCCGTTGCGCACCAGCCACGCCTCCTGCGTTTGAGCTCATCGCCGGCGCCTTCCTGCCACATTCGAGCCCAGCCTCCTCCTTGCGCCTCGGCGATCTGCTTCATCGAGTACCAGGCCCGTCTCGACCGGCCAGGGCAGGTCCACCGATCGCGACGACGTTGCCCGCCAACTGCAGCAGCGCGTTGGCGTGGGCCAGCATGGGGCCGTCGACGAGCTGCGGCAACAATCCCTTCATCGCGGGCTGGAAGAAGGCGCCCGCGGCCCCGGTCAGCAACGCCGGCCCGGCGAGCGTCCCGGTGTCGGCCGTGCCGGTGAGGATCACGACAGCGGCGGCCGTCTGGGTGAGGCCGCTGACGGCCTGGCAGGCAACAATGAGCACCTGCCGGGGAAACCGGTCGGCGGCGACACCCGCCACGGGCATGACCAGCAGGAAGATCACGAGACCGGCGGCCAGGACGAGGCTCACATCCGCCGGGCCGCCCCCGGCCTGCAGCACGGCGAAGGCCAGGCCCAGCGGGGCCACGGTCGTCCCGGAGATGGAGGCGGACCGGGCCAGAAAGTACCGCCGGTAGCGGGAGTTGCCGCCAAGCAGCTCCACGGCTCCGGTCAGGCGCTCGCGCATGCGCTCTCCACCGCGTCAGAAGGATGCTCAGCCGCCGGCGGAGCGGCTGCGCTTCCTCGACGACACCCACAACACCGGCCTGCTGTATGTCGGCTGGCTCGGACCTCACCTGATCACCGGCCGGACCACTGACCTCGCACCCGTGCTGGGAGGATCTCAATGATCTTGGCCCGTGTTCAAGCGGGCGGTATCCGGCCACGTGCGGCTCAACCCGGCGTATGCGCGGACGCGGGGCCGGTCTTCCGGGAAGGCACCCACCCAGTCGTGATCCAGCGGGATCCACGCCGCAGGCTGGTGGTTTTCCGCGGCCAGTGGAAGCGAACGATCAACGATGGTCGCGTAGGACAGGCCGAGCGTGGGCGCCCAATCGAAACGGTAGGACCGGACGACCACCGCCGCCGGCCGACCAGGTCGCCTCCAGCGCCAGCGTGGTGAAGCCCTGGGTTTGCACCAGGTGCCGGAACCTCCGGTGCCGCAGCGTGAACAGCTCCTTCGAGCCGTGCGTGACCTCGCCGATCCCCACGATGGTGGCGCCCTTGGTCATCGCCGACAACGCCCGCAGGTCGCGGGACGGGCCGCCCGGGACGGTGCTGCGCAGTTCCTGGGCGTGGCGCTCCAGGTCCGCCACCACCCGCTCTTGGCCGGCGGCGGCCGCCGTGGCAACGCCGGCTTCAGGCGCCGAGGTAGCGCAGCACGGCGGCGACCCTGCGGTCCACGCGGTCACTGGGAGCCAGGCCGAGCTTGGCGAAGATGTTGCGGATGTGCTTGTGCACCGCTCCCTCGGTGATCACCATCTTGTCGGCGATGGCCAGGTTGCCCAATCCTTCGGCCATCAGCGCGAGCACCTCGCGTTCGCGCGGGGTGAACTCCTCCAGAGGGTCGCGGCGGCGGGTGAACAGCTGGGCCACCACCTCCGGGTCGATGGCGGTGCCGCCGCCGGCGACCCGGTTCAGCGCCTCAAGGAACTGCTCGACCTTGCCGACCCGCTCCTTGAGCAGATAGCCGACCCCGTGCGTGCCGTCGGCCAGCAGGTCGGTCGCGAACGCCTGCTCGACATGCGCCGACAGCACCAGCACCCCCAGGCCCGGCTGCAGGCGCTTGGCCGCCACAGCCGCCCGGATGCCCTCGTCGGTGTGGGTGGGCGGCATGCGCACATCCACCACCGCCACATCGGGCCGGTGCTCTTCGACCGCGGCCAGAAACCCCTCGGGGTCGCTCGCGGCCGCGGCCACCTCGATGCCCTCCCCGCTCAGCAGCAGCCCCAGGCCCTCGCGCAGCAGCGCGTCATCCTCAGCGATCACGACTCGCACGGCAGTTCCACCTCGATCACAGTCGGCCCCCCATCGGGGCTGGTCAGGGTCATCGTTCCGTCATGGGCCTCGACGCGGCGGCGGACCCCGACCAGCCCGGTGCCCGCGCCATCGCGGGCGCCGCCCTTGCCGTCGTCACGCACCTGGACGCGCAGTAACGGGCCTACACGTTCGACGACGACCTCCACGTGCTGGGCGCCGCTGTGCTTGCCCACGTTGGTCAGCGCCTCGGCCACGGTGAAGTAGGCGGCGCTCTCCACCGACAACGGCACCACGGCGAGCTCACCCACCCGCACCCGACAGGGCACCGAGCATCCGGCGGCCAGCGCGTCCAGCGCGCCGGCCAGCCCCTTGTCCTCCAGGATCGGCGGCAAGATCGCGCGCACCACGCCGCGCAGCTCCGCCAGCGCCTGCTCGGCCGCGCTCCTGGCACGTTCCAGTGCGTGCGCGGCCCGAGCGGGATCGCGCTGCAGAGCACGCTCGGCCGCGGCCACCGTGACCACGACCGCGTTCAGCCGGTTCTGCGCGCCGTCGTGCAGGGCCCGCTCGATCCGGCGCAGCTCGACGGCATGCGCGCGCAGCGCCCCCGCGCGGGTCATGGTCAGCTGCGCGATGCGCTGCGACAAGTCGATCGAGGCGTGCGGCACCAGCAGTTTCCTGGCGGGCAGCGCCTGCAGACGCGCCAGCACAGGGAAGAGACGGACCAGGGCGACCAAGACGGCCAGGCCGATCACCGAGGTGGCGATCGCGCCCGGCCAGGTGGTGACCGGGAAGCCGAAGTTGGTGAGCTGATCCTCGCGCGGCAGCAACTGCCAGTAGAGCGGGTAAGTGAGTTCCCGCAGCACCGCCACCGGCATGATCATCCCGAGCAGGCCGCAGGCCGGGCCCACCACGGCGTAGACGGCCAGCCAGCCCAGGTCGCGCAAGGTCGCCGGGTCGGCACGGGCCGCCCGCATCCTGGCCGCCCAGCCTCGGGGCAGCTGCTGGGCAGGCAGCCGGTACGGGCTGACGATTTCGACACCCGCGCCGGCCAGGCGCCTGCGTTCCCACTCGGCCGCACCCCTGGTCATCGCGATCATCGCCGGCACCAGCGCCAGCCCGACCCCGACCAGGCTCAACGCGGCCACCACCAGCCAGCACAGCGCGACGACGACGACCATGAACGCGGTGCCCAGCCCTCCGGCCAGCCGTTCCAGACCTTCAAGGATTCCCCGCATCACTAGGGTCATAGTAGGTGAAAGGGGACACGGCTTGCTCCAGCCCGCTGTACCACGGCCAGCTAGCGTGCGGGATTTCCGCAGATCGGGCCCGTTTCTAGGATTCTGGCCATGACCGACCCCTACCGCATCCCCAGCCTTGACTCCGACCCCGTCACCCCCCGGCCCACCACCTCCCGGCCCGCAGCGAGCAAGCCCGCGCTGAGCAAAGGCGCTCTCGCGCTGCGCGCCCTGCTCTGGCTCGTCCTGATGGCCAGCGCGGTCGTCAACGTGATCGCGAACGGCATCGGCGCCTGGCCGCTCGGCCTGGTCACGGGCGGCGTCGCCGTCGCGTGCATCGCCGCCCTCATCGTGCACCACGTGAGCAGGCGCAAGACATGAACCACATCGTCCCCCTCACCGGCGTCATCAAGGAGGAAGCCCACTGTTCGGATAGCTGTCACCGAAGGGAAGGGGCGTTCCCGCAGGGCTATGTCTGCTTGTGGACCGAGGACGACTTCGACGGCGAGATGTTCGGCTACAAGCCAGTCTCCTACTACTGCGACATCGCCCCGGCTCAACCCGTCCGGACCATCTTCAACAACACCAACCGGCCATGGGTGTTCTAGGGGTCCCGGTAGCAATGGAGCAGAATTCAACGAACCCGCCCCCGAGGGGCCAGCGGCGGGAACGGACCACGCCGGGCCGCAGACCGGGCAGAATGAAGGTTCTGTCCGGTCGCCGACAGGTTCGTTGGATTTTCCGCGATTACTACTGGGACCCCCTGAAGCCGCAGGTCGCTACCGCTAATTCCTGCACTCAGCGTCCTCGAAGGCCGATCCTGCTGTCGGCCCTGGCTACCGCAGAGTGACATGTACGGTTTACCGGGAATGTAGAGGTTCCACGCTGTTGGAGTGATCGGGCGTTTGGCCACTGCGCAAACCGCTGCGAACAGATCAGAGGGGCGCGCCACGTTCCACAGCCGTACGCTGTGGTCATATCCCGTGCTGATGAGGGTCTTGTCGTCTGGGGTGAACGCCACTCCGGAGACATCTTCGTCGTGGCCGGTCAAGGGATAACCGATCAGCCGACGGGTGGCGACATCCCACAAGCGAATTGTTTTGTCGCGGCTTGCGCTTGCCAGGGTCCGGCCGTCTTTGCTGAAGGAGATCGCCCAGATCTGCTCAGTGTGCCCCACAAGAAGCTGGTCGATCGGCTGGCGGGTTGCCATGTCCCACAGACGGATCGTGCGGTCAGCTCCGGCACTGGCGAGAAGCTTGCCGTCCCTGCTGAACTCGAGGTCGCTGACAGCATCGGTGTGTCCTCTAAGAGGGGCAGTGATCTGGCGGCCCTCGGCGATGTCCCACAGCCGGATCTGGCCATCGGATGTCGCGCTGGCCAGAAGCTTGCTGTCCGGGCTGAACGCCAGGGCGGTGCTGTTGGCGGCTGAGAACGGCCGGCCGATCTGCTGATGGGTGGCGGGACTCCACAGTCGGATCGTCCCGTCCAGGCCCGTACTGGCCAGGAGCGTGCCGTCAGGGCTGAAGGCCAGATCGCGTATCCATTTCGTGCCGCTGGAATCCCCGCCGTGGCCACGTAGCGGTGAGCCGAGCTGCCGCTGGATGGAGCTTTGCCACAGGCGTATGGTTCCGTCGATCTCGCCGGTGGCCACTATCGCGCCGTCGGGGCTGAAGACCACCGGACCGCCGTCTCCCAGCTTTTCCACGGCGATGATCTGCCCGGCCCTTCGGCGGGTGGCGAGGTTCCATAGGCGTGCACCCGTGCCGCTTGAGGTGACCACGGTTGCGCCGTCCGGGCTGAGCGCCATCGCGTAGATGGCGCCGGTGCCGCGCTCGGTGATCGGCCGGCCGGTCTGCCGGTGTGTGGTGAGGTCCCAGATCCGCACGGTCCCGTCATAGCCGGCGCTGGCCAGCATCGTGCCGTCGGAGGAGAAGGCCGCACTCAAGACGACTCCGGTGTGGCCGACCAGCGGCACCCCGACCTGCTGGTGCGTGGTGAGGTCCCACAGGTGCAGGGCGTCATCGCTTCCGGCGCCGGCAAGAATCACTCCGTTGGGGCTGAAGGCCAGGGCGGTGCCGTATCCGGGCAGGGATGCGCCGATCTGCCGATGGGTGGCCGCATCCCACAGCCGTATCGTCGCATCACTGTCCCCGCTGGCCAGCGTCGTGCCGTCCGGGCTGAAGGCGACCTGCCAGGCGGTGACGTTTCCCGTGCTTCCCGCCATCATGGGGCCCACCTGCTTACGCGTGGCCACATCCCATAGGCGCACGGCTCCGTCCGTGCCGGCCGTCGCCACGGTGCCGCCATCCGGGCTGAAGGCCACATCCTCAGCGTTGCCCGAGGAGATCGTGCCGATTCGGCCTCGCGTGGCCAGGTCCCACAGAACGGTCGTGCCGTTGTCGGCCACCGCCGCCATGATCTTGTCATCGGGGCTGAGTGCCAGGGCGGTGAAGACGAAGGTCTGCTCCAGGGGCGGATCCTCGGCGACGGTGATCGGATCGGCCAGTAGGCGCCTCGTGGCCACATCCCACAGGCGGATCCCGCCGCCGGTGAACTCCTTCGAACGGGAACCGCTCGAAGCGGCCAGAATCGCGCCGTCGCGGCTGAAGGCCACCGCGGTGACGGATTCCTTGGCACCGGCGTTCAGAGGGGCCCCGGCCGGCCCGCCGGTGGACAGGTCCCACAGCCGGACGGTGCCGTCCTTGCCCGCGCTGGCCACCAGCGTGCCGACGGGGCTGAAGGCCACGTCGTTGATATCACCCTTGTGACCGGTGAAGGACAATCGGGCGGGGCGGGCCAAAACGCTGAGCATGCTGCGCCGGGCCTCATCGGTGTGGTGGATCTGCCAGGCCGCCGCCGCCAGTTGGGCCGACAGGACGGGATCGTCGGTACGCAGCTCACTTTGCGTGGCGAGGTGACGCGAGATCGCCACATCGCGCTCGTGGCCGGCATCTTGCCACGCGCGCACCGCCGCCGCCGTCGCGACCAAGGCCACTGCGAGCAAGATGGCCAGGGCTGTGGTGAAGGCCTGCCGCCGGCGGGTGGCGCGGCTTTGGGCTCTGGCACTGGCATCGAGGAATTCACGCTCTAGCCGGTTCATGCTCAGCCGCCGCGAGTCTTTGGCCACCCACAGCAGCGCCTCTTGCAGACCTCTGCCCGTCAGGACATCACCGGACCGCCGGCCGTGGATGGCCCACGCCTGGGCGGCTTGCCGGATGCGGTGATGGACCGGCAGATCCTCGCGTTCACTCTCCAGCCAGCCGCGCAGCCGCACCCAGGCCCGCAGCACTGCCGGCCGGGCCAGGGTGATGTGTGTACCGACACGGGTGATCACCGGGTGGAAGGCCGCCAGAATGGCGTCAAGCGTCTGCTCCTGCTCAAGCGACACTCGATCGAACAGCTCCTCCTCTGGCACGGGGCGGGGGACGATGTCGCCGTTGTCGGTGACGGTCACCAGGCGCAAAAAAACACCAGGGACGGCAAGGCGCTCTTCAGCAGTCAAGGAGGCGTAGGCATCCTCAGCGACACGGCCCAGGGTCGGGTCGATCGGCTCGCGCCGGCCGAGCAGCCCGGCGTAGGCGCTGCCTGAGGCCATCACATCGTCAGCGGCCTCCGGTAGCCCGCGGGTGAGCGCGGTCAAGATGGTGCGCGCGTCGGGACGCTCCAGCGGATCCTTGGCCAGCGCCGCCCCGACCAGCGCACGCAGTGTCTCGGGCAGCACGCTCAGGTCAGGATCAGCGGTCAGCACGCGCTGATACACCGCCCCGGGATGATCAGCGCCGAACGCGTGTTTGCCGGTAGCGGCGAACATAATGATCGCCCCCCAGGCGAAGATGTCGGCGGCGGCTCCGGCACGCTCCCCACGCAGCACTTCCGGCGCCATGTACGGCGGAGTCCCAGCGGCCTGGCCGGTGGGAGTCAGTGACATCTCCAGGGTGCGGGCGATCCCGAAATCGATCAGCCGAGGACCATCCGGGCCGAGCAGAATGTTGTCGGGTTTGAGATCGCGATGGATGACGCCGGCCTCGTGCACGGCCACCAGTGCGGTGACCGTACCGACCGCCAGCCGGTGCAGGTCATCACCGCCGAACCGGCGGCCATCCTTGACACTCCGGCCCAGGCTCCGGCCCTCGACGAACTCACTGACGATGTAGGGCCGCGGGCCGTCCAGCCGTACGTGCAAAATTCTCGCGGTGCAAAACGAGGCGACCTGCTGTGCTGCCCGCACTTCCTTGGCCATGCGGGCCAGCTGCGGGGAAGCATCGCCGGAGACGTGCAAGACCTTGACCGCAACCCGGGTACCGGCCTCATCGTAGGCCTCATAGACCACGCCCTGGCCTCCTGCTCCCAACCGACCGGCCAGCCAGTACTCATCCAGCCGAAGCGGGTCATCTGGTTGGAGTGAGTCGAGCATCTGTGGTCACCTCGCCTGTGATTCCCCCACTCTGGGGTTCACCGGTTGTGACGCCACCGGCCTGGGCTGAGTTCACCGGTTGGCCATCACGGGAACAGATCGGGTACGCGCCAAAGACGCAGCTCCCTAGCAGTAATCGGCAGAACGCGAGATCTGTCCGGTGTGCCCACCTCCGTTGCCCCTTTCCGACGCACTCGGTCTGGCCCCTCAAATCAAACTGTCACGCCAATCCATCGAAGATCGTTAAATGGGTCCAGCCCAAGCCGTCAAATGGAGCCAACTGGAGCCGTCATAGCCAATCGTTATCGCCGCGAATCAGACAGTGCCGGTGCACTGTCCGGTATCCGCCGGTGGCCATGGCCGGGACGGGATGGAACCCCACCTTTCGACAAGATTTCCTTGACGCGTGATTCGTCAAGATTTCGTTGACGTGTGAGCGATGACCACTGCACCGCCTACTCCCGGGCGTCCCTCGCCCGGCTCGCCGCGATCCACGAGGCCGTCAACCTGGCCGACGCCGCCCGATCGCTGACCGACGCCACCGCCGACGCCTGGACCCAGCCCGGCGAGCTGGTCGACCAGGCGCGCGTCCTGGTCGGCCTGGCCCGCGACGTCCTGACCTACACCGTCGTCCACGAACGGCTGAAGGGCACCAGCTGGGAGACGATCGGCTGGAACCTGGACGACATCTCCAAGCAGGCTGCCGCCCAGCGCTACAGCGACGCGGAGAAGGATTTCCGCCGCCGCGCGCTGCGGGCCTGGCTGCGGCCCGAAATCTCCACCACGTACCTGGGCCACGCCATAGGCGGCAACCTGACGATGACCATGGAGATGCTCACCGAGTGGTTCGAAGCCCACCGCCTGCCCAACGAGCCGGAAAAGGATGATCCGATCCGCGCCGCCCTGACGCCGATGACCGCCACCGAGGCCTCCGCGATGGCCATCGAGGCCGCCGGCCTGCTCACCGGAGACGACCGGCCGAGCGACCCGTGGCAGCAGCGGCAGCTGGAGATCGGCCTGGCCCGCCGCAAGGTCGAGCTGTATGAGCAGATGCTCACCGAACTGCCCGGCGACCTCCAGACGCTGGAGGTCCTGGCCGGCGCCCGCGCCCGTCTGGCCGAGCTGACCGCCAGCACCTGGCCGCCGTCGATTCAGTCATGAGCGACCTGCGCCGCGGCCCGATGGAGCCCTACCGGCTACCCGGCGCCCCCGAGACCCCGCACCCGGTGGTCGCTCCCCCACTGGTCTCCGATGCCAGCCCGAGGACCCGACCGGACCGGCTGCACCGTGCCGTCACCCGCGGCGACCCGGCGAGCCCGGAGGCGGCCTGCTGCCTGACCAGCACCCACCACAGCGGACGACTCGACCAGGCCCAGGCGATCCCCGTCGATCAGGCCGACCCGGGCAGGCTGTGTCAGGCAGGCGGCTGCCGAATGCGCGCCTGGCCTCCACAGGCCAGTGCCAAGAGCTGACCGGCGGCCCGATGTACCAATGCATCTCGATGCGCCGGCGCGCCATCGCGGCCGCTGAGGACAACCTCCGCTGACCAGCCCCTGACTCTTTGGCGATCAACGCCGGACTCGTCCCGGCCGTGGAACTGATCGACAGCGGATGGCGCGCGAGCCTGACCGACATCAACGACGAGATCGAGCGGCAGGCCACCGCGGCCGCCGACCTCCCGCTGCTGCTCTACCGGTTCCGCACCGCCCCCACCGGCGGGATGAGCGTCGGGACCGTGCTGAACAAGCTGGCCGAGACCGCCAAGCACGTCGGCGAGTTCGCCCGCGAGTTCGGCGAACAGAACTGGGTCGACATGGACGAGGACGAGACCGCGGACTGGCGCAAGGTCCTTGCGGACCTGGAAGCCGCCGCCGCCACCTTCCGTCGCACCGTGAATCTCATCGACTGACCGATTACCAGGAGGAGATGGGGCGTGACCTACAACGGAACGGCCAGTGGCGTTAGCGAGACGGCGTAGGCGGAATTACCGCCATCCCCCGTTCCGATGCATGGCGGCGCAACCCGGCCTGGCTCACACTGGTCGACAAGGCGTACCTGATCGCCGACCACCCCAATTCGAATGAGCCGCAGACCCCAGCGGAGTGATCAGTGCGCGTGACGCTCGCATCAGTGGCCTTAGCCGTATTTCTCTTAGCCATCTGGGCCGCTTTCCCGATGAGAGGCGGCGACGAGCTGGGCGGGCCTAACAGCCAGATCGACGCGCAGTTGTCCTCTGACGGCATAGTTTTCTTGAGCGTTCGCGACATCGACCTGCGCGCACGTCAGGCGACCGTCAGTGCGGACCTGCAGCTGCGGCTACCCGACGTGGACGAAGAGGCTCTCGGGACGATGAGAGTCTGGTCGGGCGCCACTGGCGTCGCCAGGTCGGGCATCACCACGCAGACGGTTTCCACGCAGATCCGCTTGCGCGACATGTACGCCGTGTTCGCGCCGCTGCCGGATTTCAAGGTGCCGCTCACGGGCTCCATGACCGCCTACCCGCACGACCGCTACTCCGCCCGGTTCCAGATTGAGATCACCGTCTCCGACGGCGTCGAACTGCCACCGCTGCCCGACGGGACGAAGCGGATGTCGCAGCGGACGCTCATGCTCTTCATCTCCACCATCAAACTTGACGACAACCTGAGCGACTGGACGCTCCCGCGCCTGGGCGGCAACGCGCACAGCTACTACGTGGACACCGGAGGCAAGGTCGAAGGCACCCGGCCCGGCAGCAACGTGGTCCACCGGCTACGCCTGGACACGGCTATCCAGGTCGACCTCGCCCGCCGCCCGAACGCGCTCGCCTTCGTGTACGCCATCCTGGCGACCCCTGTCCTGCTCGTCCTCGCCCTCGCGCTGCGCCGACAGAGCAAGAACACCAGTCCCTTGGAGCTG
The DNA here is from genome assembly GCF_055586905.1 of Streptosporangium sp. NPDC048886. Classification (NCBI taxonomy): domain Bacteria; kingdom Bacillati; phylum Actinomycetota; class Actinomycetes; order Streptosporangiales; family Streptosporangiaceae; genus Streptosporangium; species Streptosporangium sp. NPDC048886. Next base: position 44,468 of record NZ_JBVJHH010000050.1, on the reverse strand, counting down.
GCGGCCGCTCTGCTGGCGGTCATTTCCCTGCGTCAGGTCCTGGTTCCGTCAGACATTTCAGGCTTCACCATTCTGGACAAGGTGCTGGGGATCGAGGTGGCGTTCATCACCGCCGTGACGCTCTACGCTTACGCGCGCGAACACCGATCGCAGCCTTTGGACCCCGGTCGCCGGCCGGATCAGCCGCCTTGAAGCTGACCGCCCGCGGTGTCCGGGGCGCGTAGGTCGCGGATGGGCCGGGGGCCAGCTCGGGCAGGGCGAAGGTGTCCGCCAGCGGCGGTAAGCCGACCGTCGGCAGGTCGCTAACGCCACTGGCCGTTCGGTTGCTACTCAACCCCCGCGATGCCACGGACCCGACGATCGGTTGCCGAAAGAATCGAGCCGTTCGTCGACGAGGACCAGGAGCAGGCCGAGAGGCGACCCGACGTCGTTGCCGAAAGGCATCGGCGCCGAGCTGGTCGACACGCGTTGGGGGTGAGGAGCAGTGGTAGCTGACGCGTCAGGCGGTGCGGCGCCAATGGCGTGAAGGAACCCGGGCTGCACATCAGCAACCCGGGTTTCGTCGTTCATCACGGCGCTGCGGCCGCTGCGATGTACGTCGCCGGCAGGTCGCAAGCGCGGGAGCTTACGGTGCGGGAACCTCGCGCACCAGGCGTGAGGTCCAGGGGCACCAGATCAAGCCGGGCAGGAACGGGCCGCCCGCTTCGTCCAGGTGCTCTTCGACGTAGGGGATCGTGGCGTCGCACACCTCGATGGCCTGGTCGAAGAAGTCGACCGTGTCGGGGTTGTAGTGGTAGCTCCAGCGCGGGTTGTAGGGGGCGGTGCGCTTGATGATCCTGCCGAGGACGTGGGGCTCGTCGGTGGTGGCGCCGCTGATCAGGTCTCTCGCGTGCTGGATCTTGGCGGGGTCGGTGAGCTTGAGGACGGCCTTTTCCTGGGTGATGTCGGTGTACTCGAAGTAGGCCGCCGTGTCGGCGGCGTGGTCGGTGTCGGCCGACTGAGCCTGGGCGGGTGTGGCCAGGGCGAGCATCGTGACCGCTGCGAGTGTGGCGATCTTGGGGGTGATACGTCGCATGGGCATCTCTCCGGTGCCTGGTGGGCCGTGTCCACGGCCATTCGCTACGAAGTGTAACTGCTCAGTCACACAAAGTGCTTGATGTTGTCCCCACTTGGACTCGCTCCTCGGTCCTGCAGCCTGAGATCGGGTCCAGCCGAAAGAGGTTCCTCAACCTCCGCGTTGCCGAAAGATTCGAGCCGTTCGTCGACGAGGACCAGGAGCAGAGGCAGACCGGCGAGGCGTCCGCGGAGCATTGCCGAATTGTTCTTACAGGGGATCAAGCGCGGCCCGCCGGCGGGCCGCTGACGCGCCGCCGGGCGGCCGCAGGCCAGGCATGCGGCCCTGGCGGCCGGTCCCGGCCCGCACCACCCTGCGGCGCGTCAGATCCAGGACACGCCAACCGAATCGATCACGATCGGCATCGGATAGTCGGTTCTAACGCTTTGAACTGGGCGTTCCTGCCGTCAAACTCGCCGTCATTTCGGCCAGCGGAAACGCCGATATTGACGCTTGCATAGACGCTGGCCACATGAGATGACTAGGCACTCACGTAAGCACCAGTAGAGGAGATCAACGTGGCACCCGTACGAAGCGCCGAGTACTAAGAGAAGGGAGGAGTCGGAAAAACGTCGATCACCAATGGCCTTGCCGCCGTCGCCGGCGACCGCGGCATGCGCGTCCTGGTCGCTGACCTGGACCCCCGCGCCACCGCTAGCAGGGAGTTGGGGCTGCCCATCCCCGAGTCGGGCGAGACCGAGCTGTTCACCGTCAACGACCTGTTGCACGTCGACCCCAGCGACGACGACCCGATCGACCCACGCGAGGCCATCCACGAAACCATCCACCCCGCCGGGAGCGACTGGCCGTCGACCGTGCGCGTGCTCCCCGCGGAACGCAAGCTCGCCAACCGCGAGACCGACACCGGCCCCGTGGAGATGCGCCTGAAGCTGGGACTGTCCGCCGTTGCCGACGACTTCGACCTCATCCTGTTCGACTTGCCGCCCCGGGCCGGCGGCAAGCTCGTCACGGCCGCCCTGGCCGCCGTGGAGGACGGCGACGTCCTTATCCCGGTCACGCTGACCACCGACGGCCTCGATGGGGCCGTGCACGCCCTGCGCACCATCAAGCAGATGCGGATGGGCTACAACTCCGACCTTGGCGTTGCGGGCATTCTGCGCAGCAACGTTCCCCGCGGGCCGGACATGCGCGCCATCAACCGCGAGATCGAGGCGCAGCTGTATGAGCGCTGGCCCGAGTTGGTCATCGGCGACCGGCTTCCTGCCGCCGGTTCCGACGTCGACCAGGTCGCCGCTGTCCCGTCGTCGTACGTCATCCGCCGCTACTCCATCCGGGAGGAGTGCCGCTATGCCCGCGTGCCCATCACCGCCGCCCCCGGCCGGGAGGCCCGCACTCTGGTCACGGCCTACAGCGACGTCCTTGACCTACTGATCGAGCGGAGGAAGAGCCGTGGCTAGCGGGTTGATCGCCAAGGGGCGGACGGGGCTCACCAAGGTCCGGGAAGCCGGTCCTGCCGCTCCGCCGGAAGAGCCGCAGCAGGCGGCCGGCCGCGCAGCGTCACCTGCGGAGACAGTAAGCGCAGGCGAAAACGACGGTGTAGAAGCCAGCGATAAGGCCAGGAATCAAGACAGCATCAAAGCTGGCAATCCCGCTGGCGAAAACGACGGCGGGAACGGTGGCTTTATCGCTGTCATTCCCGCCGCTTGCGTTTTAGCTGGTGACACTGCTAGACAACGGACAGCTCCCGCCGCAGAGCTGAGCAAAGATCTCGGTTCAGCCGAGCCAGACGATCTCCAGGACCTCCACGAGCCGCTGGTCGTCGAGGATCAGGTAGACGACGCCGCCCAGCCCGGACCCGCCGAACGGATGGGTGCGCACCGCGGCGTCGGGATTGCGGGAGGGATTGAGCGACCGGCCGGCCCAGGGCTGGATCTCCAGCAGCGCGAACATCTCGGCCAGGGCGGGCAGGACCTCTTTGGGCAGCGCGGCGACCTGATCGGCCGCATGATCACTCAGGCGGACTGTGTACACCTACACGTCTACACGTCCGCGCCGAGCTTGGCCAGCACCTCGCGCCAAGGCCGGGACGGTGGCAGCTCTCCGTGAGCTGCCTGCTCGCCGACCTGTTCGGCGTCGCGGGCGATCCGATCGTAGGCGCCGCTTGCCTTGAGCACCGCCAACTGCCGCCAGTAGTCCAGGCACGTGTAGACCGGGGCCAGGTCGAGATCGTCGGCGGCCGTCGCCATCGCGGCGCGGAACTCTTCTTCGAACGTCTCTCGGTCAGCGGGAGCGAGCGCGGCGCGCACAGCCTTGGGCGTGCGCTCGGGAACAGGCGCCGTCTCGTGATCGTGCGGCTGTGCGGTCATGCTCTGAGCTTAGGCTTTTCGCCGAGCTGGCGCAGTTAGTCCAGGTAGAACCGCACGTCCGGCAAGAAGGCAGATAGGCCAGCAATTCCGCTAGCGAAAACGCCTTCCAGAAGGAAGGCATTACAGGAGGCGCAAAGACCAGCCCATGAGAGCGGCGCACGCCCAGCCGTAACCGGGGCTTGAGCAGCAACCGAACGGGCAGTGGCGTCAGCGGGTCAGACTCGCGGTTCGGTGCCCCGGGTGGGGCGGGCGAACAGCTGGGCGGCGAGTTCGGCCGGCCGTGGCGGGAGTGCGGGGAACGCGGCGGCAGTGGTCCGCCGCGTTCCGGAGGAGGGCGGGGTTCAGGCGGCGGGAGTGGTCTTCTCCTCGTTGCGGGGGAAGAAGGGGAGCTCGATGTGGACGCGGTCGGCGGCGGCGAGGATCTTCTCCGCGTCGTCGACCGGCGGGTGGATCGCCTGGTTGATCCGCGTCTTGATCTCCTTGCCGTCGGTGCCCGAGGCCATCACCCTTCGGTCCCAGCCCCGGGTGAAGATCCCACCGGCACCGCCCAGGTCCAGGCAGGTGACGTACGGGCCGGGGGTGAAGTCGCGCAGCGGCACACCGAGCAGGTCGGCCGCTGCGTTGTACCCGGCGACCTTGCCGAGCGGGGTGGCGTGCTGGCACGCCTGCATGACCGTGTGCTCGGCGTCGAACGCCGCCGCAGCGGTGTCCCCGGCGACGAACACCTCGGGAAGGGCGCGCAGCCGCCGATCCACCGGTATCCGGCCGAGGTGGTCGAGCTCGTCGCAGATCTGCCGGGTGAGCTCGCTAGCCCGCATCCCCACCGACCAGACCACCGCGTCCGCTTCGACCTTGGTGCCGTCGGACAGGACGGCATGCCCTTCGCCGACCTCGGTCACCGTCGTTCCAAGACGGCGTTCGACGCCCAGCTCGTCCAGTGCCGCCTCGATCTCCTCACGCGGGCCCGGGCCGAGCTGGTCTGCGACCATCTGCGACCGGTCCACCAGCAGCACCCGGCCCCGGGCGGCCAGCGCGGTCGCGGCCTCCAGACCAGTGAACCCGGCACCGACGACCACGGCCGTGTAGTCCTCCCGGTCACGCAGATAGCTGGTGAGCCGCCGGGCCCCGTCGAGGGTGTCGATGTCGAAGAGCCGTTCAGCGCCGGGCAGGTCGTGGGGCCGGACGAGCCGGCTGCCGGCCGCCAGCACCAGGCGGTCGTAGCCGATCTCCTCACCATCGGCCACCACCGTGCGGCGGTCGGTGTCGATCGTGCTCACCGAGGCACGCAGGTGCCCGGCGCCGATCGGCCCGAGGATCCTGCGCAGCTCCACCTTGGCCAGGTCCGGCTCCGGCTCGTACAGGCGCGGCCGCAGCACCAGGTGCTCGTTCGGCGCGATGAGCGTGATGCGCAGGTCCGCATCTCCGTCCGCGCGCTCGCGTGCCAGCGCCGCGCCCGCCGCGCTCCACACGCCCGCGAAACCGCCTCCGATGATCACAACGTGTGCCATCGTCTCGTCCTCTCTCAGCCTCACCCCTGGGGATCCGGGGGCGGCAGGGAGACAAGACAGCGGGTTCAGATGTGACCGATGCGGGCGAACTTCTCGGGATTGGCCAGTCTCCGCAACGTCGTGATCCGCCCGTCGGCGATCTCCACGGTGTCGAGCCAGACCAGTTCGCCACCGCGGTAGGTCGCCAGGGCCGGCTGCCCGTTCACCTCGATGATCTGGAACGCGTCGGGACGCCTGATCTCGATCTGCCTGACCGCCAGCAGGGCGATCGGCTCGGCGCCCTGGACCGGTCTGCGCGCGGCGGTCACCTTGCCGCCGCCGTCGGCGACATAGACGGCCTCGGGGTGCAGCAGCTCGACGAGCTCAGCCATGTTTCCCGCGTCGGCGGCCGCCTTGAACGCCTTGAGCAGGCGTTCGGTCTCGGCCCTGGACGCCCGGGGCCGCTCCCTGACCGCGGCGACCCGCGCCCGCGCGCGGGAGGCGAGCTTGCGGCCGGCGGCGGGCGTGCTGCCGAGCACCTCGGCGATCCGGCCGAACGGGAAGTCGAAGACGTCGTGCAGCACCAACGCGACGCGCTCGGCCGGGGTCAGCGTCTCCATGACCACTAGCATCGCGGTGCTCACCGACTCGTCCACGAGCACCTGAGCGGCGGCGTCGGGCCCGGTCAGCAGCGGTTCGGGGAGCCAGGGCCCGACGTAGGACTCCCGCCGGACACGCGCCGACTTGAGCACGTTGTAGGACGCCCGGGCGGCCAGGGTCACCAGCCAGGCCCGCAAATCGCGCACCTCGGACAAGTCGGCAGCGGCGGCGCGCAACCAGACCTCCTGCGTCACGTCCTCGGCCTCGGCCACACTGCCGAGGATCCGGTAGGCCGCTCCGAATACGGCGGGGCGATGCGATTGCCAGTCGGCCTCCGCCAACGCACCGGTCGGCTCCACCCTCGGCCTCCTGCCCTTCTCGATCAGTGCTCGGCCGCCGATTCTAGGGGTCCCGACGTCACCTGGGCCGCCGCGACCAGGCGTATGCCCACCAAGCGCTGCCCCTGGTCGGCCTCGCCGACCCCACCGAGACCTCCGACGAGGGCGAGTCCTTGTGAACGAAGACGAGGCCTGGCCACGCCGCCCGCATCAGAACGGCAAGTGGCGACAGTACGCGCTCCGACGGCTCGTTAACGCCACTGGCCGGTCGGTTGCTGCTCAAGCCCCTAACCGCTCGCGCCCGATGGTCAGTTGGGGCTGCCGGGCCGACGCAGGCGGGCAGCCATCTCGAAGACGTCGCTGATCTGGTCAGCGGCCTGCTGCAGCAGTCGGCCCGCCTCCGCCAGCCGCTTCTCCGCCTCAGCCTCGTTGCCCCCGGTCGCGGCCTCGTAGCGGAAGTGCAGAAGCCCGGCCAGGCCGGCGGCAGCTTCGGCCGCGGCCGCGAGCACCGGGTCGGAGACGATCGCCCGCGGATCGGGCTCCAACTGGTTGATCGCGGCGAACAGGCTCATGGCGCGGGCCTGAAGGAACATCAGCGGCGCGGCCCCGTCGGTGGCGCTGGCTCCCACGAACGCGACCGCGTGAGCGGCCTGGACCTTATACGGGGCGATCCCCTCCGCGAGCGCGTCGCCCTCGGCCTGGAGCGCTTGGGCCTCCGCGGCGCCCAGCAGGGCTTGGCACATCCGCAGCCGCACCAGCGGCTTGGCGTCCTTGTCCAGCTGGTCACCGGTGATGCCGAACTTCTTCAGCACCGCGCGCAGGTCGCTGTTGTTCAGGATGAGGACCTCGTTCAGCATGACCGCGACGGTATCGGCCGACTTGCCCGGCTGGCAGGGGTTTCCGTGATCGGGGCGACCACCCACGGCCGCTGCCACCCGGCCGACGATAAAGCTCCAGCCGGGTGCGGACCTCACCGAACCACTGAAACGCCGCACCGAGCGGAGGGCCTTGGCCCCGCCAGGCTTCCCGCCCGTGGGGCAACGGGTTACTAATGACGTGTGGAGCATCTCTACTGGGATCTCGGATCTCGCGCAGGCGGCGCCTGCTTCGAGGTGAAGCTGCGCGGCTCGACCGCCAGAGTGTGTCTCATGGACAGCGATCACTACCAGGCGTACCTCGACGGTGACGCGTACGAGTATTACGGCGGCTTCTTTGACGTCAGCCCCGTCGTCCTGGAGGTGCCCTACGACGACTATTGGTATCTCGTCGTCGACAGCAATGCCCGACGGCTCAAGGTCAAACTCGCTGAGGTCTTCGACTGAGCGTGTCTGCAGCAGCCGTCCACGAGGTCATCAGCCGGTGGAATGACCGGTGATGCCGGACCCACTGCCTGACCTGTGGTCTCCGGCAGGCGCGGCCCGTTTCCGCCGTATTCCGGTGGTACCCCTTTCACAGCCCACTTCGGGTGAGGCACCCCGAAAACCTGTAGATCAGCTACCTGTCGGCTGAGGACACGTTCGGGAGCGGAGGGCCAGATCAGAGGGGGCGTGTAGGGTTGTGCCGGGTTTTCCGCAACTCTTCATGCGTGCGCCCATGGAGATTACAGGAAACGATGCACAACCCTACATTTTCGCTGGTCAGGCACGGCGAATAGGGAAGTCATCACTGTTGACTGGGCGGACATATCCGACCGGGCCATACGACGGCCAGAGCCGGTAGGCGCAGTTGTAGCAGTTGGTGTGCAGGTACCCCTCTGACTGAGCATTTCTGACGCCACAGCCTGCGGCCCACAGGACGCGAGCGCCAGGTCGGGCCGCGGTGGCCGCAGCGGGCTTGCGCCGGTGTGTGCCCCGGCCACCGAGAACGGACATCCGTGGCCGCGGAATACCGGGGTGTCGGCCACGGACCCTGCGGCTGCCATAGTCTGCGTCGTCTGCTCGCTCGCGGCCTTGCCGGGCGCGGCGGCCAACCGGCCCGTGGCTGCCACCGGCATGCCGGCCAGCGCGTAGAGGAAGGCGATGCGAAAGCCGCCCACGCACCCGGCGTACCTCACGCCGAGGGGCCAAGGGGTTCACGGATTCACCGTGAGCCCGCCCAGCACGTCGTACATCTGCTGCGTGGTCAAAGGCTCGACGGGAAGCGGTCCTCGGACGGCCTCCGTACGCAGCCCGTCGAGCAGGAAGGCGACGCCCCGGCGCCACGCGCCGGGCGCGGCGCCGGCGGCTGCGCGAGCGAGCAGAGCGCTGCTGCCGAAGACGAGCAGAAGGTCCTCGCTGGTGAAGTCCGGGCGCAGGGAGCCGGCCCGCTGGGCGCGCTCGATGATCCGGGTGGAGGCGGCCTGCGCCCGGCCGCAGACGGCCATCAGCAGCTCGGCACGCGGATACCGGCCGCTGACCACGTCGGCGACGGCGGGGTCGGTGGCCTGCAGCTCGCAGACCTTCTCGATGTAGTAGGCGAATCCGTCCCAGGCGTCGCCAAAGGACAGGGCGTGCTCGGCGACCTCGTCGAGGCGGCCTGCGGCCAGGTCGGTCACCACCTCGTCGATGAGCGCCTCGCGGGTGCCGTAGAGGTTGTACAGGGTGCCGTGGCTCACCCCGGCCCGGCGGGCGATCTCTTTCAGCGGCACCTTGAGGCCGCGCTCCTGGAAGAGCTCGGCGGCGGCCGCCCGTAGTTTTTCCGCGTTGCGTTGCGCGTCGGCCCGCATCCGGTCGTTCCTCCTGGCTGTGGCGTGGGACTCCATGGTCGCATCCTGAGACGCATCCAATTTGACCCGGGGGTCAAGTTGGATGCTACCGTCGTCCAACAAGTTGACCCCAGGGTCAAGAAAGCCGTTCATGTCAAGGAGCACTCCCATGTCCAAAGTGATCGCCGTCTTCGGTGCCGGTGCCGGCCTTGGGGTGTCCGTGGCCCGCCGCTTCGGACGCGAAGGTTTCCGGGTCGCACTGGTGGCCCGCCGCAAGGACCGGCTGGACGCCCTCGCCGGGGAGCTGGGCGGCGAAGGCATCGAGGCGGTCGCCTTCTCCGCCGATCTTGCCAAGCCCTCCGAGGTGCCTGCCCTGGTGCAGATGATCCGGGACCGCCTGGGCCGGATCGACGTGGTCGAGTACGGGCCGATCAGCGGTGACACGGGCTTCACCGCCGCCACCGAGCTGGACGCGGCAACCCTGATGGAGCTGTCGCCGCTGCTCCTGTTCACCCCGGTCGAGGTGGTCCGGGCAGTGCTGCCGGAGTGGACCGAGCGCGGTGACGGTGCCTTTCTGCTGACCCAGGGCTACTCGGCGGCGCGGCCGATGCCGTACCTCAGCGGCCTGGGCCCGGTGATGTCCGCCACCCGCAACTACCTGTACTCCCTCAACGCCGAGCTGGCCGGCACGGGCGTCTACGCCGGCACCCTGAGCGTCGCCTCCCTGATCGCCCGGAGCGAGGTGGCCGCCGCGGCGCAGGCCGCCTTCACCGCGGCCGACGGCCCGAAGGTCGGCATCGTCGATCCGGACGACCTGGCCGATCAGTACTGGCGCATGTACACCGAGCGCGACCACGTCGAGCGGTTCTACCCCGACTCGCTCACTTCCTGATCACTGACGTCTCCCGTCCGCGCGTGAAGCGGTCCTGGCATCTGCAGGCATACGGCCCTTGGCTCATGACCTGTTCGACCAGGTCCGTGAACGGGACGATGCCGGTCTTGGTCGAGCAGCGGCCGAAGACGTGGGCGTGGTGGGCGGCCAGGCTGTAAGTTCCGGCGATAAATGGCCGGGTATCTCCGGCGCTACGTGGCCGGACATGATCCTTTGATGGCAAAAGTACGGCCCCGCCGTGTGGCGGGGCCTGCGTTGACTCATGTACGCGATAATCGCCTATTATCACGTACATGAGCGATCATGACGGCGCGGCGACCAGGAGAACCCCTCACCGGGACGGTGTGCGACACCGGCACGTTATCCGGTACATCGCCGAAGGCGTCGCCCGGCGGTCGGCATGAGCGCCGCCCCGAAGATCACTGCCCTGCGCGGTGGACACGTCACGCTCGCCGCGGCCGCCGACGCCTTCCTGGCCACCCCGCGCACCGCAAACCCCAACACCCACCGCGCCTACGCCTCAGCCATCGACCGCACCATCGAACGGCTCGGCCGCGACCGGCCGCTCGCCGACATCGCCGACGCCGAGATCGGCGCCGCGCTCGCCGAACTGTGGGGACGATGCGCGCCGGCGACCTGGAACCGCAACCGCGCCGCCATCGCCTCCTGGCTGATCTGGTGCCAGACCAAGAAGCACTGGGCCGCCCCGTCGGTCCCGGCCGAGGCCGAACGCCGCAAGGAGAGCGCCGACGAGACCCGCGCCGTGGCCAAGACCACCATCCACCGGCTGCTGTCACGCCGCGACATCCCGCTGCGCGAGAAGACCCTGTGGCGGATGCTGTACGAGACCGCCGCCCGCGCCGCCGAGATCCTCGCGCTGAACGTCGAAGACCTCGACCTGGAGCACCGCCGCGCCCCCGTCCGGTCCAAGGGCGGCGCCGTCGAGTGGGTGTACTGGGACAGCGGCACCGCCCACCTGCTGCCTCGCCTGCTCCAGCTCCCCGACGGCACCTCACGCAACCGTGGCCCGCTGTTCCTGTCCGAACGGCGCCCGGTCCCGGCCCGCCAGCCCGCGGCCGCCGACATCTGCCCGCACACCGGCCGCGCCCGCCTCGGCTACGACCGCGTCCGCGTCCTGCTCGACACCTACGCCGGACTCGACCTCCACCAGCTGCGCCACAGCGCCGCCACCCACCTCGGCGAGGCCGAAGTTCCGCTGCAGCTCATTATGGGCAAGACCCGGCACAAAAACCCCCGCACCGCCATGCGCTACGTCAAACCCGGTGCTGAAGCCATCGCCAAGGTCACCGAGGTTCTGGCGCCCCGCCGCCGTACCCACTAATCAACCTCAGTGGTGGCTCGCCGCCGTCATAGGAGCTCCGGGCCGTTTCGGCCGCAAGGCAAGAGGACTGACCTGCGCTAACGCAATCACGTGTACCTGGTGGCAGCAGTCTTACCGACACCCCAATCCGCGAAGTCACGAAGGTTCTCGACGGGATCTGCCCACGACGCACACCAGGCTGGCCGAGCTGGAGGTCTGGCCGGTCAGCGTGGTGACCTCGAAGCCGCACTCCTCCATGGCCGGCGCCACCGTGGCGATGATTTCCCTCACCCGTCCCACTCCCGGCGGCTCCCAGCACAGGTGGAGGCCCCCGCCGGGAGCGAGCCAGCGGCGCAGGGCACCCAGCTCCCGCGCCGGGGCTCGCGTCCAGAACAGGTTGACGTTGATCGAAAAGATCTTGTCGAAGGAGCCGCCGGCGAACTTGACTTCCTCCAGCGCCGCCATCAGAAAGTTCGCCTTGCCAGCTGCCACGTGCCCGCTGTTGCGCTGCCTGGCCGCCTCGATGGCTGTGTCCGACCGGTCAATCGCGGTGAGCGATCCCGCCTTGAGGCGGTCGAGGACGAGCGTGGCCGCGACACCGCGGCCACATCCGATCTCCAGGACCCGATCGGACGGCGCGAGATCCAGTGTCTCCACCGCCCAGGAGAACCGCTCTGGTATCAATTTTCCAGCCATGGTCACATGATCGGTGAACATCACGGCTTAAAGGTCAGTACCGGTAGTTCGTTGAATCAAGGACGACGCCGAGTATCACCTGATTGATGACCGTTCAGGTGATTCGGGGGTGCGTGATGACCGCTCGTCTGCCAGTTCCGGTGGCGCCTGGCCCGCTGGAGGACTACGCGGCGCGTTTCGATGACGTGTTCTCCGCGCTCGGGCAGCGGCGCGGGTTTCGCGAGTACCTGGCCGGGCTGCTGCTGCCACGCGAGCGCAACAAGACGCTGACCTGCCTGGCCGAGGCCGAACCGATGGTCGGGATCAACGATCCGGCGGTGCAGCGGCTGCAGTACTTCCTGTCGGAATCGGTGTGGGACCCCGAGGCGGTCAACGACCGGCGGGTGGCGCTGCTTCTGGCCGATCCGGCGACCGCGCCGCACCGGGGCGGGGTTTTGGTGATCGACGACAGCGGCGACCGAAAAGACGGGCATGCCACCGATCACGTGTCCCGTCAGTGGCTGGGCCGACTCGGCAAGACTGACAACGGGATCGTCACCGTGACCACGCTGTGGGCCGATGAACGGCTGTATGTGCCGCTGCACGCCCAGTCCTACACGGCCGCCTGCCGCCTGCCGCGCGGCACGAATGATCCGGTTTTGCTGGCACACCTGGCTGGCCGGTAGCCCACCCGATGGCACCGCAGATCCGGGCGATGAACCGCCACCTTCACCGGGCGAGAATCATGCCAGCGGCGGGCAGACCGTCGAGAGCCGGGGGAAAAACCAGCTCCGGCAGCCGGCTCCGGCCGTCTTGGCCGTCAGCGCTGCGCCACGTGCGCGGCTGGCTCACCCCCTGGATACGGCTCCAGCGCTACTGGCGTGCCTGGTCCAACGCGCCCCCGCCCCCTGAACTCCAGCGCCTACTTGCCGCCGTCGGAGCCGGACACGCACTCAACCTCTACGTCCAGATTTAACAGACCACCGGTAGTACCTGGGCCCTAGGAACCGCAGGTCTACCGGGGAAAATTGTGGCCGACGCGCCTCGTCGGCGTGGACCTCCGCACATCTGGCTCCAGCACGAGCGGGATCTCTATCGGGGCGACCCGCGCCAGACGAATTTTGCGAACTTCTGTGTACATGTGGTGACCACGTGTGAGACGCCCCAATACAGTCATTTACTGTTAGTAGCCGATGTTGACTGTGAGTGACATTGATGTTCGACTTTGACGAACTGGACGCCTTGGAGGCGTATTACCTGGCCGAGTTGCTCGGTGACGACGCGGATACCTACGGGGACACAACCGAGCTGGGGGAAGCGCTCCGCGGCGCGCTGCACGAGGACTACGCGCAGGCGGACTCAGAGGAGTTGGAGGACGCTCTGTTCAACGTCGTCGAGTCGCTCGCACCGGCGGAGTCGTTCAACTTCGGCAAGGCGCTCACCCAGATACGGAAGGGCGCTGCCACAGCGTTGACGGATCCTTCCCTCGGTCGCATCGCCTTGACCGCACTTCCCCACGCGGGAGGAGCCGCCGGCACGCTGCTGGGAGGGCCCGCCGGTACGGCGATCGGCAGCGGACTCGGTGGCGCGGTCGCCAAGGCTCTGTCCCCGAGCGGGAAGGCCGGCCCCCCGGCGCCCACTTCCGCACAGGGAAAGACCCCTGCCGAGAGGGGTTCGGATTCGGCGAAGCGGATGCTCTTGCTGACCCAGCATCCGACGGTGCTCAAGTCCCTGCTCGCCCTCGCGCTCGGCAAGCAGGGAAGCAAATCCGTCGACGGGGTGCCCGTGGGTGCGGTCATGAACATGCTCAGCACTCTTGCTGGCCAAGCCACTGCGGACGCCGACGAATTCCATTACGCGCGCACCGAGATCCCTGACTATCTGCTCGACGAAGAAGGCGACTTCCGAGCGGATCCAGCGGCACCCGCCGAGCGCGCGCAGGCGCTCTACACCACGCTCCTCGACTCCGAGAATCACTTCCTGACCCAGGTGGAGGAGTGGCTGTGACGACAGGGAACACGATGGATCTCGGATTGCTTCTCGAACGCGTGGTCACCGATCCGATGGGGCTCGTCGAACGCGTGGTCACCGATCCGATGGGACTCGTCGAACGTGTGCTCCAACAGACCATGAGCCAGTTGGTGACCGGGGATGCGCCCCCCAGCGACATGAACCTGCCGCCCGACGAGCTGATCGCCGCAGCGCTCGGCAATCAGCTGGCACGGATGATCAACGACCAGGGTGACGAGCCGGACCACCACAAGGAGCTCTCCGCCAGGGACACCGCGTTGGCGGCGGCCCTGGGCGCGTGCGAGTGCTGGGGACAGCACGCCGAATGCCTGCACTGTGGCGGGAGCGGGGGGCCCGGATGGGTGCTTCCCGACAGGCGCCTGTTCGCCTGCTACGTCAAACCCGCGCTACGAGCCCTGATGAGGTCCGCCCCGCCGACCGGCACCACGCACCAGCTCGACAACCACCAAGAGGAGACCGGAGATGGCCAACACCTGGCTCGATGACATGGACGCCGAAAGCGATGCCCTACTCGACGAGGACACCGAAGACTATACGGATTACATCGACGGCGACATCGAAGACTTCGCAGCAGACGACTACGGCGAGGAGGGCGACGACTCCGAAAGCAGCCGAACGCGTAGGGAACGGGCCAGGCGGGCGGCGAGAAGGCGTGCGATACAACGCCTCCGGGCCCAGGCCCAGGCCCGGGCCGCGAGGGCACAAAGGCGTCGCATGCCTGTGCCCCAGACGCGTGTTCAGCCTGCCGGCGCCGTTACGCGCCGGACGCAGGCCGCCGTTCGTGACCTGGCCGTGAAGAACGAGGTGCGCGCGGATGCCACCGGCAGCGCGCTGGCGGCCCAGCGCAAGAGCATCGACGGCGTGCAGATGGCGCTGGTCACGAGCGCGATCGTGGGCCAGCTGCGGAGCTCCTTCGATCACATCTCCGCGTTGAAGAACCCGGTGGTCAGCGCTGGCCTGCCGCTGTTGCCGCTGCTGTTGATGAAGCCCGCAAGCCGGGGAACCGGCATCGAATCTCTGGCTCGCGATCCGCGCGTATGGGGCCCTCTGGCCGTAGCGGGGGTCGCCATCGCGGGGAAGTTGTTCGAACCCCCCAAGGCCGACGATATCAACGACCTGAAGATCACCCTCCAGCGGAGCGAACTGCGCAAGGACAGTCGAAGCAAGATCCGTGTCGACGCCGTCGACAAAAAAGGCCAGCCCGTTCCCGTGGAGGGCATCACCCTGACGTCGGGCAACACGAAAATCGTGGAAGTCGATCAGGCGGCCGGCATAGTCACCGCCAAGGGTAAGGGAGAGACGGAGATCACCGCGCAGGTGACCGCGGATGGGAAAACGTTCGTCGACTTCGTCACTGTGACGGTGACGGAGCCCTAGGCGGAAGCAAATCCCACACCATGGATCTGGATCCGGCGTTTCGGGAACTTCTGAGGAGCCTCACCGGCAAGGGCGACCACGAGGTGGAAGCGATCATCCGCCTCGTCCGCCCTGGGATCGACGTGCCCGGGGTGCGCATCGTTTCGCGCTTCGGTGCCATCGCCACCTGTCGTCTCCGCGCGGCCTCGGTTCCACGAGTCCGGCGAGATGAGCGCGTGCTGAGCCTCAAGGCTGCCCGCGTGCTCGGCCCCGAAGACGAGCCGCGCGAGACACACCTGACAGGTGATGTCCCGCTGGAATATACGACGGGCGATGTCCATCCGATTGGCAGGGAGAGCGATGAGCGCCGACCGCCGCATCTGCGGCTGACCGGGGCAGGAGTGATCGTCGGCGTGATCGACTGGGGCTGCGACTTCGATCATCCAAACTTCAATCGTATGGACAGGTCCGGATCCACGCGCGTCCGTGCGTTGTGGGACCAACGGGGAGCGGACACCGGCAGTGCTCCGCACCCCTACGGATACGGAACGCTGTACAGCCAGCGGCAGCTGGACGAAGCGCTGCGCACCGACAACCCGTACGACATGCTGGGATACCATCCGGCGGAAGCGGATCGGGACGGTTCAGGCGCTCATGGCACCCATGTCATGGATATCGCCGCGGGTAACGGTTCGGCGGGCGGCCCGGCGGGACTCGCCCCACAAGCCGATCTCGTCTTCGTCCATCTGGCCGATCGCGGAACGGACGGCATGGCCGACTTAGGTTCCTCAGTGCGCATTCTTGAGGCGACAAGCTTCATCGCACGGATCGCGGCCGCTCGCGGGCAGCCCTGGGTGATCAACCTCAGTCTCGGGCGGCATATCGGTCCCCATGACGGCTCGACGCTCGTCGAGCAAGCACTTGATCACATGCTGAGTGCGGCTCCCGGACGTTTCATCGTCCAGAGTGCAGGCAACTACTTCGACAAATCCATCCACGCGAGCGGACGCCTGCGACTAGGGCAGATGCGCTCTCTCACACTGATCACCCATGAGGCCGACGTCACGCCGAACGAACTCGAGGTGTGGTACGGCGGCCAGGACGAGCTGACGATCAGGATCGACTCTCCCACCGGAGAGCGATCCGCCTGGGTGCCCCTGGGCGGGCAGGCGGACATCTGCGAGGCCGGTCGGACCCTCGGGCGGATCTACCACCGTCGAGATCCCAACAACCTCGCCGGCCACATTAATCTCTTCCTGTATCCCGAAGCGCCGGCGGGCCCCTGGAAGGTGATCCTCAAAGCGATACGAGTCCGGGATGGGACTTTCCACGCCTGGCTGGAAAGAGACGAGGCCTGCGCGGACTGCCAGACCCGCTTCGCCGAAGCCGACGCCGACGGTCTGGTCACGACGGGAACGATCGCGAACGGCCGCATGCCGCTCGTGGTCGGAGCCTATGACGCCCACTCGCCCGGCCGGAACATCGCGCCGTTCAGCAGCGCCGGACCGACGCGGGACGGTCGGCTCAAACCGGACCTGGTGGCCCCGGGCGTGCGGGTCCTGGCCGCTCGATCAGCCCCCGCAGGGAGCCGCGAAAGCCCCGGAATCCTGACCCGAAGATCGGGGACGTCCATGGCTGCTCCGCACGTGACCGGGGCGGTAGCGCTGGTTTTACAAGATCACCCCGAACTGGCGAGCGCACAGATCCGCGCCCTGCTATTGGGAAGCGCTGAACCGGTGAACACACAGTCGCCATCCCGATACGGACACGGTTACCTCGACATCGACCGCCTGGCCGAGGCAGTCTCCACGCTCGGCCGAGGGAGACGAACACCGCCCCCGGCGCACCGACCCACTGGTGAAAAGCGGCCTACCCACAAGCGGGAGACGAGAATGCGATACGGCACCCAACGGGCGTTTTGGCTCCCCGCAGAACCCGACAAGCTCTACCGGGAGATCGTCCACCGCCGAGGAGGGCCACTGCGAGCCTGGATCGATGCGTCGTTCGACATCGTCGCGCGTCCCGCTGAACCGCCGCAGACACGGCCCGAGGCCGGGGATATCTTGGTGCGGGTCGCCTTGGGCCAGCCGGGTCTCGGCTACGCGGCCACGCTTTCCAGCCCCCTGCTGACGCCGTGGGAGGCGCTTGACGCGAGCCGCCTCGACTTCGAACAGGAAGGGCCCGGCCTGTACGCCATCGTGGTTGAAGACGGCACTCTTCCGCATGCGCGCTCGGGCCAATTCGCCCGGCGCTTACTCGACCGGGCTGGCCGGATTCCACCTGGGCAAGTGCTCCTTCGACCGAAAGCCTCCCTTGCTGCCGCTGGGGTGGAGGACCACTGGGACGTAGCGGAGACCCCCGAGCAGTTCCAGCACAGTCATGGGGAGAACGTCAGAGACTTTACGGCCGGGGAGTCGTTTCCAGTCCCACTGCAACCGACGACCGTGGATCGGCTCGTCCAGCGGATTGTCCCGATCGCCGCACCGTTGGTCGGCACTGCCGACGGAGACGATGCCTGGGGGGAGATCGAGAAGCGAATCACCGCAAAACCACAGAAGGGGGGGAGTCCAAAACCGCCGAAAAAGAGGAGCGCAAAACCACCTAATCACCCGCTCGTCCCTTTGATCACCGAGTTGGATTCTCCTCAGACGCAGGCCGACCTGGCCAGCCTCACCCAAACCGAGGCGAAAAATGAGCTGCTGGTTCGGCTGTTCGACAGTCTCGTGCCCTCACCGGACGCACAGGGAAAACTCACTGCTGCGAACCAGCCCCTCGACAACGACACCGCCGCTCAGGAAGAGATGACACTTGTATGCAAGCGGGTTTGGAGCAATTGTGTCGATAAAAAATCCAAAGGAAAACCAGAAGAACCTGAGGAGCGGTGGGGGCGGCAACGGCGTCAGATCCTTGCCTTTTTTAAAGCCTTTCGGGATGGGCGATGGGCAGCGATTCGCAGGGCGAACGCGTTCTATGGGACGCTTGTTCCTTCTAATTTCTTGGGTGTCAAAGGCCAGTTGGTCCACCCCGCCATGCAATCCCATCTCGACAAAGCCACCGAACATCTCAAGGGACGCTCTAACCTCGATGAGGTACGTAAGGTCACGGGGCAGCCCAGCGGCTTTGTGATCAGACCGAACAAAAATAACCCGCTGCGGATCAGCGAGCACAGCTTCGGGTTCGCGATCGACCTGGATGCGCCGTATAACCCTAACACTGGACGCGATGCGCTGAAACCCGTGGTGGCCTTGTTCGGTCTCGAATTGTTCCTAACCCAAGAAAATAAACCTGCAGCGGAGGTGGAAAGACGGGTGGCGCCTCTAGTCCTGGTAAGCCATGCCTTCGTTTCCATCATGCAAAACCAGTGGCTGTTCACTCAGGCCGTCCGGATCCTCGCAAACCGGGCCCGCTCCAACGAGGGTATGAAGAAGCTCGACGATGCTGAGTTTGATAAGCTATTCGCACACCTGACCGGCCCTGGGAAGCGCGACGATAGCCGCCTCATCACACTGGTCTTCTCAGACAATAGGATCACGAAGAAGCGCAAGGCCATGGTGAAGGGCTTGGAAAGTCTGGGTAGCACATGGCGGAGTGCTCACCCGGCCAAAGGACGCCCCCCCAAGGCGGCCGCCCAGGCAACAGCCGGCTCGATCGCAACACACGGTTTCCTCAATCACGCCCTTCCGCTCATCGGTGCCCTGGCCGGCACAGATGCGGGCAATCTAAATTGGCTGGGATGGAAGAATGTCCATGATTTCATGCACTTCGAGCTACCGAAAAAGGAACGCGACAGAATCCTTGAGGAAGTGTTCAAAAAATATTTCGACCCTTCACCGCCACCAACCCAACCTGATCGTGCAGGTGGTCAGGATCCACATGAGGGCGAGTCGGCATGAAAAGAGGCTCCCGGTAAGACATCAGTCGACCAAGATCAGATGCCCCAACCGGAGAGCCTCGTTGCTGTCCTACCTGCCGCGATACCGCTGTCCAATCACACCCTGATCCGCCTGGCCGACCTGATCCGCGCTCACCGGGCCGAACGATGACCCCGCTGGTGGCGTCCGGATGTGGCATAGCAAGCTCTGCCGGTCCGGGCCCACCTGTAACCGCGACACCTACGCGCGCCTGATCGCCGGCTTCGCCATCAGCACCACCACCGCCTGGCGCTACATCCGCGAAAGTGTCGACCTGCTCGCCGCACTCTCCAACGACGTCACGGCCGCCGTCTTACGCGCTGGCCGACTGACCCACGCCATCCTCGATGGCGCCCGCATCCCCATCGACCGCCTGTTCGATGAGCGACCGTACTACTCCGCTAAACACAAACGCCCTGGCCTGAACGTCCAGGTCCCGGCCGACCCGATCGGCTGGCTGGTATCGGTCTCGCCCGCCTTCCCGGGAGCCGCTCACGACCTGGCCGCGGCCCGCACCGTCGGCTTGATCGAAGCCCTGACGACGGCGGAAGCGAAGACCTTCGCAGACAAGGGATACCAGGGCGTGGTCGGCATGAATCGAACGCCGTTCAAGCGCCACCGGCACCGGCTGTCTCGCTACCGGGGGGCGGCCCATCGCCCTCACGCCCGCATCCGCGCCAGGAGCAGGCGCTGACGGCCGCCGAGATGACCCGCACCGGAACCGGCCACGTCTGTGCGGAGCTCATGGGCAGATCGCCGAGCTTGCCGGTGAACGCCGAGCCCTGCGTGAGGCGCAGCGTGCGCGATGCGGCGCGCACCGCGGCCGCGGTCGCTGAGGCCCGGCTGCGCGAACTCCCGCAGGCACAGCAGGACACTGCCCAGAGCATCGAGCACGCGGTTCAGGAGGCCGTCGACCGGCTGCTCGCCGAGCGCTTCAGCGAGCAGAAACCGCCGACCAGCGACTGAACGGGCGGCCGGTTGGTGTTTTCGTTCGTGCCTCGCTGCCAGGGACTGCGCGGATCGGCGAAGTACACCTGCAGCCCGGTCGCCGCGGCGAGCACTGCTCGGCCGAGCTGGTCCGCGCGTTAATGCGCGAGCAGGCCTCATCCCAGCCCAGGTGCGGACGTTTCGGCCGGTCATCACCGTGCAGGGCGACTTTCGCGGCATCCCCGACCTGGTGGGCCATGACTTCACCGCCGAACAGCCCGGGCTCAAGCTGGTCGGCGACATCACCTACATCCCCACCTGGGAAGGCTTCCTCTACTTGGCCACCGTCATCGACTGCCACAGCAAGGCGGTCATCGGCTGGGCCATGGCCGACCACTACCGCACCGAACTGATCAAGGACGCGATCTGGACGCAGTCGCCGCCACGCTGAACAGCCGCCCCCGCAAGACACTCGGCTGGCGTACTCCCGCCGAGGCGTTCAACGAGCATCTATGCTCGCTGACAGGCGGTGTTGCAACGACCCCTTGAACCCGATAACTACACCTCAGAGGAGTTCGGCCGCTTCTTGACCGGCCTGGGTATCCGCCGTTCGGTCGGCCGCACCGGGATCTGCTACGACAACGCGATGGCCGAGTCGTTCTTCAGTGCGATCAAGAACGAGTGGCTGCACCGTTTCGTCTTCACCTCCCGCGCCAAGGCGAAACGGCAGGTCATCCGCTACATCGAAGGGTTCTACAACCGCCGGCGACTGCACTCGGCGCTCGGCTACCGGCCGCTCCTCGAAGTGCTGAACGAGTTCCTTTCGTCCCGACCAGCCGCATAGGCTACGACCATAAGACGGCTGGCCGGAATCACCGTGGCCCCTCAGGTGGGACGCGGAACACGCCTGATGAAGCGGTGTTCGCGGCGATCGTCTACGTGCTGGTGAGTGGGTGTGCGTGGCGGGCCCTGCCACCGTGTTTCGGGATATCGAAGTCCACCGCGCACCGCCGCTTTGTGATCTGGTCACGGGCCGGCGTGTGGGCCAAGCTGCACCAGGCGGTGCTCGACAAACTCGCTGCCGCCGACCTGCTGGACCTCTCCCGCGTCGTGCTCGACTCCGCCCACGTGCGGGCCGAAAGGGGGGCGAACTTACAGGTCCGAGCCCCGTGGACCGGGGCAAGCCGGGTTCCAAGATGCACGTCCTGTCCGACCGGTCTGGACTGCCCGTCGTGGTCGGTGTCTCATCTGGCAACACCCACGACAGCGAAGCCCTCAAACCCATGGTGACCGAGCTCCAAACGAGACGCGACCCTCGCCACGGCCGGCATATCAAGTCCGGCAAGCTTCATGCGGACAAGGCGTACGACCGCGATGACCTGCGCCGATGGCTGCGCGGCAGGCGCATCGCCGTCCGTATCGCCCGCAAGGGCGTCGAGTCCAGCCAGCGATTAGGCCGGCATCGCTGGGTGATCGAACGGACCATGTCCTGGCTGACCGGCTACCGACGGCTCACCATCCGCTACGAACGCTACTCCGGCAACTACCTGGCCTTTCTCGGCCTCGCTGCCGCACTGTGCTGCTACAAGCGGTTCATCCGGCTCACCACATAGGACACGGTCTTAACACGCCGGTCAGGAGTGACCTTATTTCACGGGCAGAACCTTGACGGGCGGGATGTCGGCCATGCAGGAGGTGTCACCGACCTTCCCCTCGCTGATGAAGCCGGTGATGATGCCGAAGACGCACCCGCTGGGCTCAAGCTCGGGCACGTGCCCGGTATTGGGCACGGACAGGAAGGCGCTCCGCCTGAACTGGGCAGCGGCCTTGCGACCGTTGGCGTCAGGGGTGTTGGCGTCCAGGTCGCCGGAGAGCACCAGCACCGGCACGTCGGGGAAGCGGCCGGTGGAGACATACGGCCAGGCGGTGCCCTTGGCCGGCCAGTCCATGCAGGTGTCGCCGCCGTCGAACTGGGCCCTGGCGAATCCCCGGGCGCTGAACGCGCCGAACTCCCCGGGCCGGGTCCGCTTGAGGGCCCGGTTGAAGGCGCGGGCGCGCTCGGCGAGCGAGGCGTCCACCGGCCACGTACGCGGGTAGTCGTTGCAGACCACCGCGGCCGTCAGCCCGGCATCGGGCCCTTCTGCGGAACCCGCCAGCTCGATCGCCTCCTTGACCAGGGCGACCAGCTCGCGATCGTCCCCCCTGGCCGACCGGTGCAGCATCCGGGGCAGCCTGCCGAGCGCGGGCACCTCGCCCGGCGCAGCCTCCACACCGCTGAACTCTCCGTAGATCGTCATGGCCAGCCTGTCCTCGGTGAGCCGGTAGGTCCGGCGCCGGCCGTCGACGGTGACGGGGATGTCGACGGGCGCGGTGCGCAGCCGGATGGCGACTTTGGCCAGATCCTGGACGGCCTTGCCGCCGTCGCACGCGCCGCTGCGCCGGCAGACCTTGTGCAGGTTCAGCGAGACGGCCTGCGCGCTGGGACGGCCTAGGGAGTCGAAGTCGATCGGGTAGGCCCCCGACAGCACGATGGACTGAACCGTGTCCGGGTGGCGTTGGGCGTAGATCGGCATGAGGTAGGTGCCGTAGGACTGGCCGAACAGCACGACCTCGTCGATACCCAGCCTGGCGCGGACGGCGTCGAAATCGTCGGCGGTCGCCGCGGAGGTGTAGCCCTCGGCTCGCGGGCCGAACTTCTCGCCGCACTTGCCCACCAGGCGCACGAGCTCGGCCTTGGACTCGACCTTGAGCGCGCCGATGGAGGCGCCGCACTTCAGTGGGGTGGAGTGACCGGTGCCGCGTGGATCGACGAGCAGGAGGTCGTGATCGGACAGAGCGCCGGCGAGTCCCTGGGTGAATATGCCTGCCGCGTCGATGGGCGCACCCCCGGGACCGCCGGGATTGACCAGGATCGTGCTTTTCGCGGGCTGGTCGCGGTTACGACGCGTGACCAGGGCGTATCCCACCTCGATCGTGCCGAGGTGAGGCTTGCCCTGGACAAGCGGGCGGTTCACCGTTCCGCACTTGATCTGATGCCCGGTGACCTTGGGGCACCAGGAAGTCTCGGCGGTGGCGGCGGCCGGGTTCACGATTGTCAGCCCGGCGGCAAGGGCCAGTGCCGTTGTTGTCAGCTTCATGATCAGAATTGTGCGGATCCGTGTCCTCGCGAACTACGGCCATTCGGTTTCAGGCACCCCTACGAAAGTCGGATTCCGCATGGTCTATAGGTGTGTCGCTGTTTCCAGGGGCGGTGCCCGAACCCAGAGGGCATCCGAAAAGCGTCAGGTGGGCGCTCGGGCGAGGCTTTGAAGCGCCGCCCAGAACCGGGCGGCGAGATCGGCTCGGGCGGCGGGGACTCCAACCGAATCGGGCTTCGGCGACAACCCATCAGCCCGCCTGGTCGTCTTCTGGTGCGTTTCCGCAACTCACGTCACTGGAGGGCTCCTCATGCGTCGTCTGGGCGCTTCCGGTGCATGCGGTCATCCCCGATTGATTCGTAGGATCATTGGTTCTATTCCTGCGCTGCCAAGCTTGCGACAAGGCAACATACTTCCAGGTCGAACGCAGCGACGGCGACTACGAACGGACCTGGCGACGCCTGCTCGACGACGAGCAGATACGCGGGATCGCCGCCCGGCTGGACGGCAAAATGGTCGGCATCGCGCACTACCTGTTCCACGCCAGTGTCTGGTATGCCGGGAAATGCTATCTGGCGGACTTGTTCGTGGACGCGGAAGTCCGGCGGCGGGGTATCGCGACGGCAGTGATCGAGTGGGTGGCGCGGGACGCCAAGGAGCACGGCTTCCCAGGCCTCTACTGGAACACGTTGGAAGACGCCCCGGCTCGCGCGCTGTACGAAAAGGTGGGCAAGTTCCACAAGGGGCTCATCCACTACGCCTACCAGCGGGACGCGAACCAGATCTCCACCCAGCGCTGAGGGGCGACCAGGGTAGGGCGATCTCGACGGGACCGACGACAACCAGCGGAACGATCCCGTCGACCGCTCGAGTCGATCAGCGAACGGGCATCTAGGGCCTGTTTCGAAGTCCGGTATGTAGTGATGTGTCGCGGTCGCTAACAAGAGATCTCCGGTAGAGGGTTCAACGACCAAGAAGAACCTGCATACCGGAGATCTCGTGACCACCCCAGCGGTGACGAGACGGTTCGACCTGACCGATGAGCAGTGGGCGGCCCTGCAACCGTTGCTGCCCGCGGCTAAGAAGCCAGGACGACCGTCGCAGTGGACCAAACGCCAGCTGATCGACGGGATCCGGTGGCGGGTACGGGTCGGAGCACCGTGGCGGGACGTGCCCGAATGCTATGGCTCCTGGCAGGCGGTGTACTCCTTGTTTCGCAGGTGGCAGCGCTCAGGGATCTGGCGGCAGATCTTGTGCGGCCTGCAGGCCGCCGGGGACGCCCACGGGCTGATCAACTGGGCCGTGGGAGTCGATTCCACGATCTGTCGAGCCCACCAGCACGCGGCCGGGGCATCGACGAAAGCAGAACGACAGGTCGAACCGCCCGGCGGAATGGATGCCGAACCCGGCGATCACGCGCTGGGCCGCTCTCGTGGTGGCCTGTCGACCAAGCTGCATCTGGCGTGCGAGCAGGGCCAGAAACTGTTGTCGCTGGTCCTGACCGCCGGCCAGCGCGGAGATGCGCCGCAGTTCGACACGGTCATGGCCGCCATCAGGGTGTTGCGGTCAGGGCCGGGACGGCCACGGACCCGTCCGGACCGGGTGCGGGCGGACAAGGCCTACTCCTCCCAGGCGATCCGTTCTCATCTGCGCCGGCGTGGCATCCGTGCCATGATTCCCGAACCGGCCGACCGCGTTCAAGGGCGGCTACGACGCGGTGGTCGGCCTCCGGCCTTCGACCGGATCGACTACCGCGATCGCAACGCCGTGGAGCGCGGCATTAACCGGCTCAAGCGCCACCGCGCCCTCGCCACCAGATACGAC
The DNA here is from genome assembly GCF_055586905.1 of Streptosporangium sp. NPDC048886. Lineage (NCBI taxonomy): Bacteria > Bacillati > Actinomycetota > Actinomycetes > Streptosporangiales > Streptosporangiaceae > Streptosporangium > Streptosporangium sp. NPDC048886. The sequence goes on along the minus strand of NZ_JBVJHH010000050.1, from coordinate 19,845 downwards.
AAGCTCGCCGTCCGTTACCAGGCCACCATCCATATCGCCGCCATCAACGACTGGCTCACCTGCCTTTGAAACAGGCTCTAGTCCGGAGCAGGTAGTCGTCGACGGTCCAGCCTTGGATCACGGGCATGACGGGGCATTCAGTGGCGTCGCTGTACTCGGGTCGCGGTCATATCCGGCCGGGAATTCCCGCTACCAGCCATCGACGCAGGCCAGCGGCTTTCGAGAGGACCGTCTTCTCGGAAGCGCTCGCAGCGAGGACTTCCGAGAACGAGGCCCAAAGCGTGGCATACGACCAGCTCAGCACTTCCGAGAACAGTGGCCGGGCAGCAAACGAGAAATTTCGGCCGGATATGACCAGCAGCCCATGGCTTCGCACCCTGATCAAGGATCCTGCCGGGCAGCTTTGACCTGGCCTTCCTCGCTACTTTTCCTCGGGTGGCATCGACTCGAGTAGAGGGCCTCCACCACCGCCGGGTGGAACTGTGGCGGTCTGGGTCTCTGGTCAGCTCAGGACAGCCGACCCTACCGGGAGAATCCAGGCCCGGCCTGGGCTTGAACAGACAGCGGAGAGCTTCGCACGGCGTGGCATCCGCGACGACACCGAATGCCGTCCCTAGGATTTCCGCTGGTCATCCGTGAGAGGAGGCACAACCCATGGGCAAGCCCAACCAGCAGCAGCGTCGCGCGAAGAAGGCAGCACGGCGCAAGCAGCGGCTCGCCGGTCGCCCGGCGAACGCGGAGCGGTCGAGCAAGGAGCAGAAGTACGCTCTTCCGCCGCTGCCCCCGCCCGGTCCGACCTTGGCCGATCTCGGCTGGCAGCGCCCGGTGAACCGGCTGGTTCCGCTCGAAACACCACGAACGCTGGAGCAGCTGGCACGCCGCCACGGGCTCACCGACAGCGACCACGTCTCCGTCAACGGCCAGTGGTGGACTCCTGAGGAATTCCTCGCTCTGGAGTGGATCGGAGAGCTCTGCGATGACGAGGCTGATCAGGCCCGCGACGATATCCTGGCCCGCTATGGCGAGAAGATCCCCGCCGACCTCGCGCTGCTGGACTTCAGCGCCCGCAATTTCCTCGGCGTGACAACCTGGAACGAGTACGGCATCGAAACCCGGGCTGAGCACGTCACCGCTCTCGCGCAGACTTCCGACCTGCGCGAAGCACTCGCCATCCTGCACCGCGACGGCTGGATCACCCCCATGGCCGACGGTTTCCTCGACGCCCCCAACCTCCTCCTTCAGCAGGTGCCGCCCGCACCGCCGCATGTCCGTCGCTGGCCCACCGCCAGCCATCTCCATGCCCGGTTCCGGCTCGAACCGCTGTCAGCGGACGCGGTTCCCGCCCTGGACGAGCTGCTTTATGCCTGCCAGTTTCAGTGGATGCGTCAAGGCCTCCACCCGGTCACTGGCACGACCTGGACCCCGGAGCAGCTCAGCGGTCATCCCTGGCTGGACGCAGGGGAAGGCGAGCCCGACCCGCTGATGGTCGACGAATACGAGCGCATCCTGGACCGCTATGGTGATGAGATCCCTGCCGACCAGGCGATCTTGGACCTCGCGGCAGCGGCCTTGCCCTACATCGTTACCGGTAACTTCGATGTCGTCGGTGACGAGCAGCTCATTTTGGCCTTCGCCCAGACCGATGACCTTCGCCAGGCGTTCGGCGCCCTGCATCGCGACGGCCTGCTCCTCCCGCTGGCCAACGGGCTGCTCCTGGCACCCGGTCTCGCCAAGGTCATCGACGAAACCTGATCAGGACGCTCCGGTCACCTCACACCTAAGCTGGGCCGTCATGAGCACGACCGACCCTGAAGAAGACCTCCCGCAACTCGTCCCGGACGTTGAACGGCAGGCTCTGCAGAATCACGTCCATGCGCTGCTCGCCGACCTGCCGATGGAGGAGCTCCACGCGGCCGTGGATCGTCTCGCCGGCCCGGTCACCGACGACCTGCGCAATTTCACCCACGAGATCCGCCACCACCTGGCGGACATGCGTCGCCTCGGCAGGGTTCATCGCCGACCACCTGCCGAGCTAGCCCTCTGGCTGTGATCGTCGCTGGTCGCGGATCTCCTGCAGGGGGCAGCTTGATCCCGCGTTTGGCGGCGATCTCGGCGACGACCTCGTCGAAAAGGCGTCCCTCGGAGATCGGCTCGCCGCGATCGATCCTGGCTTGGAGGTCGTCGGCGGTGTCCCACAGCTGCTGGCGGCCGCCGGGATTCTGCATGCTGTCGCAGGCGATCATCCACCACATATGGGTGAAGTCCTCCACCGGCTTCCAGCCGCCGGTCGCTGCCCGGCATGACCGCGCCGCCCGATGCCGGCTCGCCGGACGCGTCCGAGCCGCTGCCTGCACTGCGACAACCCGCTCCCGCCCGCCAAGGGCAACAAGCCCCGCACGTTCTGCAGCAACGCCCGCAAGACCGCGCACTACCGCGCCAAGGCCAAGGCCGAACAGGCCGCGGTGACCGTCGCAGTCACCGCGGCCGGCGTCGTCCTGACCGAGGCGTGCCCCCTGGCCGAGGCCCTGCAAGACCTCACCGACCGCTTCGCCGACAAGGTCGACCTGATCGAGTGCGGCGCCCTGGCCCGCATCGCCGCCCTCGAGGCCGAGGCCACCGACGACCGCGCCGACGCCGCGGCCGCCCGGGGGCGGGCCGAGGCCGCCGACCGGGTCCGGATCACCGCCGAACGGCGCATGCGCGAGGCGCTCCAGGCCCAGCAGCAGGCCGAGGAGCGCGAGGACGCCGCCCGCGCCGATCTGGAGCGCGTGACGGAGCAGACGCGCGCCGAAGTACTCGACCTGGGGAAAGCTCGGCGCGGCCAAGGAGGCCGCCGAGCACGCCACGGCGGTGACCGCCGGCCACGCCAACCAGCTGCGCGCTGCGCATCGAGGCGAAGGAGGCCCAGGCCGCCGCCGTGGCGCTGTAGAGCGACCTGACCGACCACGAGCGAGACCTGCCCGCCGAACGGGCCCGCGCGGCAGCGCTAGGCGACCAGCTCACCGAGCAGCACAGCCGCGCCGACACCCTGGCCACCCGGCTCGCCGCCGCCCAGGACGACGGCCCGCCCACGGCGCCAGCGGGCGGCCGCGGGAGCCACTCCGGCCCCATGCCGGGCACCGCCATTCCCAGCCGAAACCGCAGCGTCCGCAGCCCCCGGAGCCGCTACGCATCAGGCGACGAGCACACTCGATGACCCCTCACAGCTTCACCACACCGAACCCGCGACAGTCGATGACGCAAGCTCGCCGACACCGCACCTCTTGAGACGAAGATGGGGTCATGACAGGACCTTCCGTGCCACGTTCCTCCGCTGGCATTCGTGACTATCTCGTTGACCAGCTCAACATGGCACTTCGCCGTCCGGGGATGTTCGGTGGGGAGACGGCGCTGCGACTACTGCTTGATCACCTGGTCTATGTGGAGCGCCAAGAAGAGGCGTGGGCCAAGGAGCAGCAGGCGATGGAGTCGCGGGGGGCCTTCACCTCGAGCGGTGTGATCGGAGCGTTCAGCACCCTGGTGCCGGGTGATTACGAATACGGCGTCGCCTCGGTCTATGCGGAGTTCGTCCGCCGGCGCGGATGGCTACAAGCAGACAGAGTGCTGACTGCCGACGAGCAGGAGTCCATGCATCAGGAGCTAAGCGCCTGGGTTGCTCAGGATCGCGTGCTCAGCGAGGTGCTGGAGACCTTCGGCCCGCCTTCGATCCTGTTCGGCGGCACCAACCCCCTCTACGGCAAGACGCTCGGCTACCTGACCGAGCAGGTGAAGGAACCGATGCTTTTCTTCCATCTCTGGAACGGAACCGGCCCCAACACCGAACCAGCCTGGCCACCGATCTACAGCGAGCCCGTCCTCCTCGCGGTCCGCTGCGGGACGGGACCGTTCAGGGACACTTTTGCCTTCACCCCGGAGGGAAAGAAACGCCGCCCCGGCACGGGATGACCCACAGCCAGACCGCAGCCGCTACGCCCCGTCGACGGCCACGTTCGGTGCCATCGGAGGGCCCCAGGGCATCGCCTACACGACAGTCGATTACGCGAGGTCGCCGGTGCGGCACCCCCGGAACTGGCACACCGCAGAATCTCGGCACCCCAACGGCCAATGATCGCCGACCTCAACGCCCACCTCGCCCGCACCTGGAGCCCGCAATGCCCCGCCCCCTGATCGGCCGCGCCAAGCGGGCCGCCGGCTACGCCGCGGCGGTCGTCGCGGCCCTGGCCGCAGAGTTTCCCGACCTGCGCGCGCCGGCCGCCGCCGACTTGGTGGCCACCGTGATTACCGAGCACGTCCTGACGCCCGGCTCGCGGCTGGAGATCATCGTCGACAGCGGGCATGTGGCCAACTGGCGGCTGCACGCCCACCCGACCGACCACGCCCGGGTCCGCCTGGGCTGTCACCGGCACCCGCCCACCGAGGCCGACCGGCAGCGCGAAGCACGCCTGAACGCGCTGCTGGACACGCTGTGACCGCAGATCACGGAACGCCCATGCCGCAGGCCCGACACGACAGGACACCCGAATGCCCCGCTACGTGACCGGGGTTGAGGAACAGCGGAACAGTCATTAGCTGTGAGAACGATCTTGCTTCTCGTAGCCGCCGTGAACCGGCCAAACGTGAAGCGCCAAGGAGCTTGGACCATCTGAAACGAGGGTCACGACCACGAAAAGCCGCTGCGGCATCCTGCCCGACCTTCCCCTGACCTGCGACGGGATGCCCCAGCGCTAACGGCTGCTCCGCTGTTCCTCAACCCCGTAACGGTTGAGGTCGGATACGGTGCGATGATCGAGCCGGACCTGCCGGAGCTGGCAATCCCGGCCATGCCGAGCGCGGTGCCGACGAGAGTGACGGCGACGCCATGACGGACCTGCTCTGGTTCCCCACCGGTGGCGGCAAGACCGAGGCGTATCTCGGTCTGACCGCGTTCACGCTGGCGATCCGCAGGGCTCAGCCCGGCGCTCGGCGGCTACGATCCGTCCGCGGGCGTGGCGGTGCTGATGCGCTACATGCTGCGACTGCTCACGATCCAGCAGTTCCAGCGCGCCACCGCGCTGATCTGTGCGTGCGAGCGCCTGCGCCGCCGCGACGAGACGGCGTGGGAGACGGCACCCCTCCGGATCGGCCTCTGGGTCGGTGCGCGGGTGACGCCCAACAAAACCGACAACACGGCAGAGTGGAAGGCTTCGTGGATGTCAGCGCGGGTTTCCCGACGGACACGCAGGTGGCGGAACCGGTCCCGGCACGGCGGTAGTGCTGGCCGTACCTCACAACTCGGGTGGGCGGGATCGTCACAACTCGGGTGGACGGGATCGTTCGTGACCTGCTCGCGCCGACATGCTTGCTGGCAGCACAACCACGCCATCAAGCAGGGAGCCCCTGATGTCCCACTTCACCGTCACGTCCCGGTCGACCAGGCCCGGCTCCGCCAGGCGCCGTGGCCTGCTGGCCCTGGCCACGGCGGCCGCCCTCGCGCTGGGTGCCCTCGGCCTGAACCCCGCCCCGGCCGGCGCCGACGCCGCCCCACGGAGCGGCTCCGCCGACGCACTGCAGACGAGCCTGAACGGCCTGGTCCGCACCGGCGAGTTCCCCGGCGTCCTGGCCGCGGTACGGGGCCGTGACGGGCGCACCCGGGACTACACCGCCGGCGTGGCGAACCTGGAGACGCGGGCGAAGGTCCCCGCCAACGGGCAGGTGCGCATCGGCAGCGCCACCAAGACGTTCATCGCCACGGTCGTGCTGCAACTGGCCGGCGAGGGCAAGATCGACCTGGACGTACCCGTCGAGAAGTACCTGCCCGGCCTGGTGCGCGGCAACGGCAACGACGGCCGAAAGATCACCACCCGCCAGATGCTGCAGCACACCGCCGGCCTGCCGGAGTACTCGAAGGACTTCCCATCGATGGTCTTCAAGATCCAGCACACGTACTTCGAGCCCCGGGAACTGCTCGACATGGGGCTGGCGCAGAAGCCGGTGTTCGCCCCCGGCAAGGGCTGGAGCTACAGCAACACCGGTTATGCCCTGCTCGGCATGCTGGTGCAGAAGGTCACGGGCCGGCCGGTCGGCGAGGAGGTCACCAACCGGATCATCAAGCCGCTCGGCCTGCGCGACACCTACTGGCCCGGCGTCGGCGAGCAGACGATCCGCGGCGACCATCCCCACGGGTACCACACCAAGACCGGAGAGCCGGGCGGCGAGCTGGGGGATGTCACCGAGATGGACCCCTCCTGGGGATGGGCGGCCGGGCAGTTGGTCAGCGCCCCGCGCGACGTCGACCGCTTCCTGGACGCGCTGCTGGGCGGCAGGTTGCTCAAGCCGGCCCAGCTCGAGCAGATGAAGCAGACGGTCGAGGCGCCTGGATTGCCGGCCGGCTGGGGGTACGGGCTCGGTCTGGTGAAGATCAAGCTGAGCTGCGGCGGCCACGCGTGGGGCCACGGCGGTGACATCCCGGGCTATGAGACCCGTAACGGTGTCACCGAGGACGGCCGGACGGCCACGATCACCGTGACCGCGCTGCCCACCACGGAAGCCGGTGGCAAGCAGGTCGACGCTGCCCTCGACACCGCCCTCTGCGCCCGGAAGTAGGGTTCAGGCGAACGCTCCCCTTCGGAACCCTGCTCGTCCAGTCCGTCCTCACCGACCCAGCCTGGCGGCAGAAGCTGACCGACGCCGACAAACGCGGTCTTTCGCCTCTGTTCTGTCCAACGCCAACCTCTACGGCACGATCGACATTGACATGGGCCGCCGCCTCGACCTCGGCCTCGCCACCTGAGCACCCACTGGTAGGAACCTGCCACCAGTCGTTATGTGTGGTGTTGTCGCTGGTCAGTGGCGTTTACAACCTGCTCTGAGGGTTCGGAGAGGCGCGTGGTGGGACAGCGGTCCGCCGCGGCCGTTGATGGAGGCGCGGAACAATGGTCCAGCGGTGTAGCCGGACACCGACCTGAGCGGAGGGCCCGTTACGTGTGCTAGGTTAGACGTAGTTGCAGTTGTGGTACCCATAATGAACTTGTGTGCGCCTGACGGTATGTAGCGTCAGGCGCATTTTTGTTTGCCGGTCTTCCCCGGGTGTGGGCCTATCGCGGCGACGCGGAATTCGTGCAATGCGAATTTCGGCTTTGCACCTATCAAGAGGAGATCAACATGGCTTCTGGCACCGTGAAGTGGTTCAACGCGGAAAAGGGCTTCGGCTTCATCGAGCAGGACGGCGGCGGCGCCGACGTCTTCGCGCACTACTCCAACATCGTCTCTCAGGGCGGCTACCGCGAGCTGCGCGAGGGCCAGAAGGTGGCCTTCGATGTCACCCAGGGCCAGAAGGGCCCTCAGGCTGAAAACATCGTTTCCGCCTGACAAAATAGCGCCACGGATCAGGGCTCGCACCTTCACGGGTGCGGGCCCTGACTCGTTTGACCCGCGGAGTCTCCTTGGGAACACGATCGTGAAACGGCGGGCCGACATCGACCTGTACGCCGCCGACCTGGCCGCGCGGTTCGCCGCGTCCACCGTGGCGCGCAAGCTGCCGACCGTCTCGGCCTGATGCGCCTACCTGATCAACAACGACGACCCCGCGGCCGCCGTCGACCGGCCCCGGCCTCAGCGCTCACCGTTCAGCGGCGAGCAGATGCGCCAGGGGTACCGAAAACGCGATCCGCTGCGCACCGTCCAAGCCCCCGAGGAAGCACTGACCGCCTCGGGGGCGCCGCTGCCGTGTCCGTCCGTCGGCGGTGTGCACCCGGGCGATGTCGGCCACCGGCGGCCCGTCAGACGGGGTCCGTTTTCGCGTTGCCCTCTGGCAGGATGATCTTCCCGCACCACCCCTCCATGAAGGACATCCCCCATGAGACGATGGCTCGCCCTCGCGGCCGCCACACTGATCGCATCCGCCGCCGCTGCGGTCCCCGCCGCCGCGCAGACCGGCCCGCCCGACCCGGCGCAGGCGGTCAAACGGCAGTTGCGGGCCGAACGCGGCGTGCAGACCGCCGAGATCTCCCGCACGATCTTCAAGGAAGGGACCTCGGCTCGGTTCCGGTTCAACAGCAGACTGCAGCTCGGCCCCGCCGGTCCCGTTGCCGCCGACAGCACTATGCAGTGGGTGCTTGACCCGAAGAACAGGGAAATGGCGGAAACCAACGAACTGCTGGCCGACCTGGCAAGCCCGGCCCAGATGACCGTCGTCGGCGGGTACCTGTACGCCTCCGGCCTCTACTCGCTACCTCAGGGCAAGACCTGGGCGAGGTCGCGGGCGCCGAGGCCCGACGCCCAGTACGCCACCGAGGCCGCCACCCAGCAGACGGCGGTCAACGTGTTCGACCCGGCTGCGTTGAGGGTCCTGCTGAAGGGGGCGACGGTCAAGCCGGTGTCCGGCGGGTTCTTCTACCAGGGCACGCTCATTAGGCCGACGATCTCCTGGCGGCTGTGGACCGACGCCGCGGGCCTGCCCAAGCGGCTGTTGACCAACGAGCATGTGACCGGCAAGTACAAGACCGCGACGATCGAGAGGATTGATACCCGTTACACCGATTGGGGGATGCCGATCGTGGTCGTTCCTCCGCCGGCCGATGAGGTGATCGACTACGAGGACCTGGAGGATCCCTTCGATCTGTTCAAGCCTGAGCCGAAGGAGCTCGTCAACGCGTTGCGGTAATGGGCCGGCGCCCCGCTGATCTTCGGACCGGCGGGGCGTTTCTGCATGTCAGGGTTGGGTCTACTCGCAGTTGATCCAGTCGACCCGGGTCGAGCTGTAGGAGCAGGAGTCGACGAGCCGCGCGGAGGCGTTGCGGATGGAGGCGGTGTCCTTGTCGTTGTTCCAGACGTAGGCTCGCCGGCCCCAGTAGGCGGTGCTCGTGCCTGACTGGCCCTGGCCGGTGCGGATGGTGAGCTTCTAGCCGGCGCCGAGGATCTGGTCGTCGCCGAAGCTGTACTGATAGCCGGTCTTGTCACGCAGCGTCCATCCGGCCAGGTCGATCGCGGCGCGGGTGGTGTTCTTGATCACGACGTACTCGCCGTTGAGGCTGGCGTTGCTGCGCAGGTCCGAGCCGGGCGAGTCGTAGTAGACCTTCACGATTTGGACCGCCGGAACGGGGGTTATCTAGGGTTGTAGGACCATTCCAGCAGGTCAGAGGATGATGATCTCTTCTTTCGCATAGGCCAAGTTGGCCGAACTCAGCCCGGACCCAAGAAGAACCAGGCCGATGGTTATCTAGGGTTGTCAAACGAATTTGCTGGTCAGCGACACGAAGGTCGTTAAGGCGTGTCAGGCAAGTAGACCCCTGCCTGCGCGCCGCCGGCTGCTCATCGAGAAGGGTGATCAGACGGCTGATGCAGGTCGAGGCGGAACGTCCGGGGATGATGTGTGGGTCCCCTCGTTGGTGTGGCCAGCGGTCCGGTGCCGCTGCGCGCTCGGGGGGAGTCGGCGTCGCCGATGTCGGCGGATTGGCTAGAAGCGTCGCTCATGAGCGATGATTTCGCCCCCTGGCGGAAGTCTTCACCTTCGACCGTACTTACCGACCTGATGCAAGGACTCCTGTGACTGACGAGAAAAGGTTGTCTGACATGACCGATCCGGCGCCGAAAGCGCGGGGCGGTCGCGTGGCTGACCTCTGGCCGCTGGTGCATGCCGAGCGAGCGGCCCTGGTGGGCGACCTGGTGGATCTGACCGACGAGCAGTGGGCGATGCCGTCGCTGTGTGCCGGGTTGACGGTGCGCGAGGTGCTGGCGCACCTCACCGCAGGGGCGAGCCTGAACGGTGTGCGGTGGCTGGCGGGTGTGATCCGTTGCCGGTTCGACTTCGACAAGCAGGTCGCCATGCGGCTGGCCGAGCAGCTGGGCGCGACCGCGGCCGAGACGCATGACAGGTTCCGCCGCGTCATCACGAGCACCACCAAGCCGCCTCTCCCGGTCATCGCGATGCTGGGTGAGACGATCGTGCATGCCGAGGACATCCGGCGACCGCTGGGCATTCGCTTTGACTACCCGATCGAGACCCTCACCCGGGTAGCCGAGTACTACCGGGGCTCGGACCTGGTCGTCGCCGCCAAGAGACGGATCGTCGGCCTGCGACTCGTCGCCACCGACGGCCCTTTCAGCACGGGATTCGGCCCGCTGGTGTCCGGCACCACCCTGGCACTAGTGATGGCCACGACCGGACGCTCGGTGTACTGCGATGAACTTGACGGCGACGGCGTCGAAATCCTGCGCGATCGGCGCAACATGACATGACCGGAGGCTCGAAGCCAGCGCAGCCGGTTGTCCCGTTGCCTCAAGACCGGTGCCCGTTGCGGACACAACGGGCGCACCGCAGGTCATCGATCAGACCAGGAGTCCCAAGTTTTCGGGCGCTTCCCAAGCCGCCAGATGCCGGTCAGGGTCGGTTTCCTCCTGCGCGCACTGGTTGATCAGGTCGGCAAGGACTTGCCGGTCCTGTGCGGGGAGGTCCTGCAGGAGGGCGATCACCGGCTCCAGGACCTCTGTCGTGACCCTAGGCGTGATGGCGTCGTCGTCGCCGGGGACCGGCCTGACGACGATTCCCGTGAGCGCTTTGGCGAGGGTGCGTTCGAGCGTGGTCATGACCGGGGACTCCTGGCCGGTCGTTGGGGCTGTGGTGCGTCCGCAGGATGGCTGCATGGCGCGGAGGCAGTCCTGGTCAGCCTGCTGCCGGCTCGGTGAGCCGGGCCTCCAGGTCGGCGATCGTCCGGGGGAGCAGGCTGGTGTGCTCGCGCCGGGCCGCCTGCGGGCCGACCGCGCCGCCGCACCCGGCCTGCGCGACCGCACCGGCATCGGCTCGTCCACCAGCCACCGCATCATCGCCATCGGCTGCGCCAGGCTCGGGCCGGCCCAGTCCAGCCCATGACCTCGGCAGTACGACAAGTACAAGGCGATCCGGCCCGCGTATGTCTTCTCGGTGTTGAACACCCGGCCCGCCCCGCGCAGCCCCGCCAGGTACGCGCACGCCTCGACATGCAACTCGAGGTCCTCGTCGACCACCACCCACGACACCGACTCATCGGCGGCCACCGCTCGTTCAGCCCGGTAGTGCCGCTCGGCCGCACCTGACCTGCCCAACATGCCGTACGGACCCTCAGATACTGTGCGTCAAGTAGCCGCCCACACTACTTGAAGTACTTGTCGCACGACTGAGAGTCACCAAAGATAAGGGCCGCCGCCTGGGCAGGTACGGCGGGGGCGAGCACGACGGCAGCGGCGAGAACAGCAGCCTGGACCAGGGGGAGACGCACCGGTGTCCTCCAGCGGGTGAGCAATGAGATGCCTGTGAGACTGCTGATCTCGGGTGCGGGTTGGCCGGTGGGCCCGATTCGGTTGGGGCTCCAGGAGGTGAGCGGTCCAGCCGGGCTGCACGTTCGGATGTGCCGTCTGCGCGGCCAGCGGCCCTCCAGCGGGTCGAGCGCGGCTGCGGCGTCCATCCGGCCTTGGAGATCGTCGGAGGCGAAGACCGGCAGGTCTTGGCTGACCAGTTCGATCGTCATGCTGGGCGGGGTGTCGGCGTCAGGCCGCAGCCGGTAGTTGCGGCCCAGACGGCTGCCCGCGGGCATCCCGGGCGCGTCGATGGCCCAGTGGGTGCGATAAGCCGCCGCGCGGGCGGCGATGACCGGGTTGTCGGTGAGAAGGTAGCCGCCCTCACCGGCGGCGTAGATCTTGCCGTCCTTGAGGCTGAAGCAGCCCACCTCCCCGAAGGTCCCGGCCAGCCGCCCGCGGTGACGACTGCCCTGAGCCTGGCAGGCGTCCTCGATCAGGCTCAGGTTCAACTGCCGGGCCAGCGCAGCCAGCTCACAGAGTTCAGGAATGATTGTTCTTGACTGATTGTTCCTAAACTCGATATGGTCCTGCCATGGGTCGACCGCGAGGATTTGACGAGGCCATGGTGGTCCAGATGGCCGCGGAGCTGTTCGCCAGCCGCTCCTACGACGGCATCTCCATCGACGAGCTTGTCGCTCATCTGGGAGTGCACCGCAACAGTCTCTACAAAACGTTCGGTAGCAAGCGCGGCCTCTACCTGGCCGCGCTGCGCTGGTCGCTGGAGCATCACCTCGCGCCGATGATCGAGCAGATCACCCGGGCCGGCGAGCCGGAGAGGGCGGTGCGGAGCGCGCTGGAGGCGCCGGGCCTGGATCTGCTGTTGATGGCCACGGCCGAACGAGCGCCAGAAGATGCCGAGGTGGCCAAGGAGGTCGGTGGCGCGATCACTGCCCTCGACCACGCCGCCGCATCATCCCTTGGCCTCGACGCGCCCGCGGCCGTCCGGTTCACCGCGCAACTGTTGGGCCTTCGGCTACGGGCCAGGGCGAGCAACCTCTCCTAAGGAGTTCAGGCATGGCACAGGTGCACATCGAAGAAGGTTCCCTCATTGTGGAGATCGAAGGACTGGACAAGCTCTGGGCACTGAAGAGCCGCCTGGTCATTCCGCTGGCCAACGTCCGCGGCGCCACGGCGGATCCGGGTGTGGTCACCGAGCCGAAGGGCATACGCGCGCCGGGGGCGCACATCCCCGGTGTTATCACGGCGGGCACCTTCCACATGGATGGCGAAAGAGTGTTTTGGGACATCCGTGACGCGAGCCGGGCGGTGGTGATCGAACTGGCCGACGAGCAGTACGCGCGCCTGGTCATCGGCGTGGAGAACCCGCGCGCCACCGTAGCGCTGATCGAGTCGTCACTGGCCGCGTAGCCGTAGTCGAAGTCGCCGCGACAGCACGGTTGAACGTCACAGATCCCTGAAGGGAGCCTGCGGATCGTCCCGATCCGCAGGCTCCCTTCAGACGGTCTTGCCCCGAGTGTGTTCCGCCTCGCGTCGGATCAGGTAGTGCACGTGCTCGGCGCGGGCGTCGTAACGCCACCGGTAATCGGCGCCGCGGGAGCCGCGGTCAACCCGCGCAGCCGAAGATGGTGGAGATCATCCCGCGCACCGCGGCGAGCTGAGCCTCCGGCAGATCGCCCACCTTGCCCTTTAGCCGTACGGCCGCCACGGTGGATATCCGATCGATCATCGCGGCCTGGCCGTCGCCGACGTCGATCACGAACGCGGTCAGCGCGTGCGCCATGTCGGCGAGCTCGACATGTGCGGTGAGCACGTTGTCCCCGTACAGCGTGTGGTAGAAGTCGCCCGAGACGATCAGCCGAACCTCTTCGCGGTCGCCGAGCTGGACCGACCACAACTCCCCGAATCGGTGACTCACGTGGCCTCGCCCGTGCGGCGTTCGTCGACGGCCCGCATGGTGTCCTCGGCGAGAATGCGATCGTCGGCTTCTTGCCCGGCGACCGCGCCGGCGCCGTACACCGCGGCGCGGGCGGCGGTGCTATGGGTGGCGGCGATCTCGCGGAGGGCGCCGCGCTCCAGGACGGTGGAGACGCTGAGCCCGTGCTCCTCGGCGTGCTTGCGTACCGCCTCCAGGATCCACGGGGCGATGCTGACGGACGTTCTTCCCTTAGCCATGGTTCGTATGCTCCGCGCCGGTGTGTTAATAGTGCTACCACTTGTAATACGTGGGCTCATACTCCATTCCATTTTCAGGGGTCCCGGTAGTACTGGCCGTAAATCCAACGAAAGGACAGTGAGGCCCGATGAGCGGCCTCACCCTCGAGGAGCACCCTGAGGAGCACATGGTGCGCAGCCGCGCTAGGGCGGCCATCTTCAATTCGGCCTCCTGCTCCCGAACGTGTCCCTAGCCCCAAAGTAAGCCGATCCGCGCAGGTCAGCCGACTTCCGAGAAGATCATGTTCTCGGAAGCGGAGACAGTCACGACTTCTGAGAAAACGCACGGCTGAGAAGCAAACCCCAGCTCGGCGCCTCCGCGAACAGGGCCGCGTCGCTAGTTGGCGGCTGAGGCCACCTTCGGGAGGAGGACGCCGTGCAGGAATCCCGCCACAAGCTCGCTAGGGATGTGTGCCACGGCAAGCGCGGCACCATCCACCAGGCGTACCGCGACGGGATGGAGGACCAGCTCGGCGCGCTCGGCCTGGTCCTCAACGCCATCGTGCTCTGGACCACGAAGTACATCGACGCCGCTGTCGCCCAGCTCCAGGCGGAGGGCCACGAGATCCGAGAGGAGGACATCGCCCGGCTCTCCCCGCTCAAGCACAAGAACCTGAACCTGCTCGGCCGCTACAACTTCACCGCCTCCACCCCGGCGGTCGGCGCCTGCGCCCGCTGCGCGACCCGGACGCGCCAGAGCTGGACGAGGACGACGACGGGGACGGCCCGGACTAGTCGTGGCCGACCAGGGCGGTGGTGAGTTTGCGGGCCCTCGCCTTGGTCAGCCGCTTCGCGGCCGTCGCCCACCGCTGCCGGGGGCCCGAGGGGCGATGTCGCTGCCCTTGATCACCTTGGCGAACTCCGCGTCGAACCGCTCCGTGCCGACCTTCTCCGCGAGCGTGGTCAGGTACTTCACCTGCGTGTCCGTGGCCGGGTCGGTCTTCGGCTGTTTCCGCCGCTCATGCGCAGGGGCGGAGATCTGCTTGTAGTGCTCCTTGCGGGCCGCTTCCGACTCCGGGCTGCGGCAGGTGATGTGCACGGACTCGTACCAGGTCTGGGCGTCAGGCTTGCCGGTCACCGCTTCCCACAGCGTGTCCGCGGTCAGCTTCTCCTCGTCCACGCCCTCGGTCAGGCCGGGGCCGACGGGTCCGTAGTAGCCGGTCCTGCCCCGGGGGATCACTGTGAACCCGGCCGGGATAGCGTGGGCTTCGAACCTCGACCGCCGCCCATACGGTGGCCTTCAGGTCGTGGAGAACTGGAACTCGGCGAACACCGTGCTGCACTACGGCAAGGACGGCACGCTGACCAGCCCGGACAAGGAGCACGCAGAGGACCTCGATGCTCGCGCTCCACCTTCTCCAGTCCAGCCTGGTCCACATCAACACCCTGCTGCTTCAGCGCGTTCTGGCGAAGAAGCTCTCGGACGAGGACCGGCGCGGGCTGACCGCGCTCTTCTGGTCGAACATCAACTCGTACGGCACGTTCCGGCTGGAGATGGACAAGCGGCTCGACTTCGCCCTGCCCACCGTGCCCCATCCCCGGACACCGGCCAGCGCTGCCGGCCAACCGGCAACGGAGTCCCGCTATGCCCGCTAACAGGGGTGCTGGTAAGAACCGAGTCGCGCGCCCCAAACGCGCGGCATCGTCGCAGGTGACTGCACGTGACCGGGATCCCGACCGAGATCCACAGGCCGGTGGTGCCAGGCGTTTTCACGCCCGCTCTGGGGCACGTCATCCGCCCGCGGCGTCCTCCGCCTCCCAGCGCAGCAGGTCGCCCGGCTGGCACTTGAGTACCTCGCAGAGCGCGGCGAGCGTCGCGAAGCGCACCGCCTTAGCCCGGCCATTCTTGAGTACCGCCAGGTTGGCGGGCGTGATCCCTACGCGGTCCGCGAGGTCGCCCACGGACATCTTCCGTCTGGCCAGCATCACGTCGATGTCGACGACGATCGGCATCAGATCACCTCGTCCAACTCGGCCTGCATCTGCGCCGCTTCGATGTCGCGCGCGACGGCCTGGGCGAGCAGCATCCGCAGCACGAGCACGATGAGCGCGACCCCCAGGATGGCCAGGCCGACCCCGCCCATGATGACGGTGACGCCCGGGTCGGCCCGCTGGTCCGGCGCGTTGAGGGCCGTGACTGCGAACCACAGGAGGGCAGCCGCCACGATCGCGCCGATCACGGCGTCCACGTACCGGAAGGCGGCGTGGGAGAACACGGTTCCGCGCCGCACCATCGTCACCAGCCGCCATACGCTGACCAGGGCGACCTGGACCGACACCATGCCCAGGATCGTGATCACGCGCAGCGGGGTCAGCGGGAGCGACCCGTCCTCCGGGTCGCTCCCGCTGGCCAACACCCACACCATCAATGCCTGTACGGACACGGTGCCGGCGAGCACCACCACGAGCACGGCGCGAAGCGCACGCACTGCCAGCTTTCCCATGACCCATCCTTCCATCGAGTTACGATGAAAATCTATCGAATCTCGATAGGTGAAACAAGGGCTGAGCCAGACCGCCTAGCCCTCCGGGGCCCCGGTAGCAATGGGGAATTTCCAACGGGTATCCAGCTCAGAGCCCCAATTGAGAGCATTGAGAGCCTGGAAGACGGGCCGCCGACCTGGATATCCGTTGTTTCCTGCACCGTTGCTACCGATGTTCCTCAGACCCCTGACCGGCGACGATGCCGCGCGTTTGGGGCGCGTGACTCGGTTCTTACCAGCACCCCAAGACGCAGCAGGGCCGTCAGCGCGGAGGATCTTCCGACGCGGGGACGTTTCCGGGCTCGCGAGCGCGTACCGATGCCATGCGCGTTCGCTCCATCCTCGTGGACAACACGGATCAACCCGCGGCCGGTATCCTGACTCCCGGATCAGCGCGCGCCATCCGGCCTTCCCGGCTTTCGCCAGTGGCTGTCGATGTCGCGATGACGCACTTCCCGGTCACAGTGGCGGGACCGCGCTGGATTCACACCAGCTTCCCTGCACCGCGGGCCTTGCCCACGAACATATAGTTGGACGTCCTAGTAAGTCCAGAGCGGCACCCGCCATCGGGCCCAGAACGATCACCCGGCCCGTACGGCGCGGAGTCCCTGTCGCCCGAGAGGGACCGAACAGCGCTTAGGCTGGAGCCGCAGTCGGTTCGCCCTGTCCTCCAGGCAGGCGCGTCGTAAGAGGGAACCCGGTGCGGCAATGCTCGCCTGCTTGGCTCGCGAGCCCGCCAATTCCGGGACTGCCCCGCAGCGGTGAGTGGGAACGACCGCCGTCAAACGCACTGGGTCCGAACAGCCGGACCGGGGAAGCGACGGCCAGTAGATGCCCGGGTGAGAACCCGGGCGTGCCCGCGAGTCCGAAGACCTGCCACTGCCCGCGCGCGCGGTGACTTCGGTGACCTCGAGGGCGGGTCGGCGGCACGAGCGGGCACTGGATCAAGATGCCCGCCGGTCAGCTGTTCCTTCGCGCCCGTGAGAGCACCGGGGTCCTCCATGACTCGCGAAGGAGAGTTTCGTGGCTGAGACTTCCGCCACCCCCGCATCACTGGCCACCGTCCACGGCTATCCACGCCAGGGACCGGACCGCGAGCTGAAGAAGGCGGTCGAGGGCTACTGGGCGGGCCGCGTCACCGCCGACGAGCTGCACGACACCGCGGCCCAGCTGCGCCGCGACAACTGGCGCCACCTGACCGCCTCCGGCGTGCACGAGGTCCCCACCGGCGACTTCTCACTGTATGACCACGTCCTGGACACCACCGTCATGGTCGGCGCCATCCCCGAGCGTCACCGGGCCGCCGTGGAGGCCGACGCCCTGGACGGCTACTTCGCCATGGCACGCGGCACACAGGACGTCGCTCCGCTGGAGATGACCAAGTGGTTCGACACCAACTACCACTACCTGGTGCCGGAACTGGGGCCGGACACCGTCTTCACCGCCGATCCGGCCAAGCAGGTCGGCGAGCTGCGCGAGGCTCTCGCACAGGGGCACAACCCGCGTTCCGTGCTGGTCGGCCCGGTGACGTACCTGCTGCTGGCCAAGCCCGCGCCCGGCGTGGACCCCGGCTTCGACCCGATCACCCTGCTGGACCGGCTGCTGCCGGTCTACGTGCAGCTGCTCGCCGCCCTGCGCGCGGCGGGCGCCGAGTGGGTACAGCTGGACGAGCCCGCCCTGGTGCAGGACCGCGACCGGGCCGTGCTGAACGCCGCGGCCCGCGCCTACCGGGAGCTCGGCTCCCTGGCCCACCGGCCGAAGATCCTGGTCGCCAGTTACTTCGACCGGCTGGGAGAGGCGCTGCCGATCCTGGCCGAGGCGCCGATCGAGGGGCTGGGCCTGGACTTCACCGGCCCGGCCGCGGCGAACCTGAACGACCTGGCCAATGTGGGCTGGGCGGTCGGCAAGCGTCTGATCGCGGGCGTCGTGGACGGCCGCAATGTGTGGATCAACGACCTGGAAAAGTCGCTGACCACCCTGGCCACCCTGCTCGGCCTGACCGACCGGGTGGATGTAGCGGCCTCCTGCTCGCTGCTGCACGTCCCGCTGGACACCGCCCTTGAGCGCGGGGTGGATCCGCAGGTCGGCCGCTGGCTCGCCTTCGCCCGGCAGAAGACGGCCGAGATCGTCACTCTGGCCAGGGCGCTGAGCGAGGGCACCGGCGCCATCGCTGGGCAACTGGCTGCCAACCGGGCCGATCTCGCCTCACGGGCGGCCTCGGCGCTCACCCGCGACGCCGCCGTACGGGCCCGGAGCGCGGCGGTCACCCCGGCCGACGCACGCCGCTCCCAGCCCTATCCCGAGCGGGCCGTCGCGCAGCGCGCCCGCCTCGGCCTGCCGCTGCTGCCGACGACCACCATCGGCTCCTTCCCGCAGACCGCCGAGCTGCGGGTGGCCCGCGCCGACCTGCGCGCGGGACGCATCGACGCCGCCGCCTACGACGAGCGGATCGCTGCCGAGATCCGCTCGGTCCTCCTCTTCCAGGAGGAGGCGGGCATCGACGTCCTGGTGCACGGCGAGCCCGAACGCAACGACATGGTCCAGTACTTCGCCGAGCAGCTCAACGGATACCTGGCCACCCAGCACGGCTGGGTCCAGTCCTACGGCACTCGCTACGTGCGGCCGCCGATCCTGGCCGGGGACGTCTCCCGCCCCGCGCCCATGACCCTGCGCTGGACCCGCTATGCCCAGTCCCAGACGACGCGCCCGGTCAAGGGCATGCTCACCGGGCCGGTCACCATGCTGGCCTGGTCCTTCGTCCGCGACGACCAGCCCCTGGCCGAGACTGCCCGCCAGGTGGCGCTGGCCCTGCGTGACGAGGTCGCCGACCTGGAGGCCGCGGGCACCGCCGTCATCCAGGTCGACGAGCCCGCCCTGCGCGAGACCCTGCCGCTGCGTGCCGCAGACAGGGTCGGCTACCTGGCCTGGGCGGGGGAGGCCTTCCGGCTCACCACCGGCGGGGTGCGGGCCGACACCCAGATCCACACCCACATGTGCTACGCCGAGTTCGGCGAGATCCTGGCCGCCATCGACGACCTGGACGCCGACGTGATCAGCCTGGAGGCCGCCCGCTCCCACATGCAGGTCGCCCACGAACTGGCCGGGGCGGGATATCCCAGGGAGGTCGGCCCGGGTGTCTACGACATCCACTCCCCGCGCGTCCCCGATGCCGGGGAGGTCGCGTCCCTGCTGCGTAAGGGGCTCGACGGCATCCCGGCTGAGCGGTTGTGGGTCAACCCCGACTGCGGGCTGAAGACCCGCGGCTGGCCCGAGGTCCGAGACTCCCTGGACAACCTGGTCGCCGCGGCCCGCGAGATCAGAACCGAGGTGGCCGGCCAAGAGGCCCGCTGACGAGTACCGGGCCTGGTGTGACAGTCCACGCCAGGCCCGGTCGTCTTTCGCGCGTTGGCCGGCCGATGGCTAGCCTGATCATCGTGTGCGGCGAAAGGACAGCCATATGGGCAAGATTCCCAAAGCGCAGCACGTTCGAATCGGCGAGCACGACATGGTGGCATTGAGCCCTGACGATTACGACCGGTTGCACGCGGTTCGTCGTCAGATGGGTGCGCAGTCCGCGCGCATGCGGGTCCTGAAGTCCGAGTTGAACTGGGTCTGGGGTCGTCCGGCCCCGGAGCCTCGTCAACGCCGCCGCCGTTTTACCTGCCTGCTTTGAGGAACGAAGCACTAATGCCTTTGACATGGGATGGGAGGGCACGATGGAAGCGTTCCGAGACGAGACGTATCGTCACGAAAGGACGCGACCAAAGGAAGGCCACATGCCTCGGCGCGCGCACATCGCCATGGTCAGCATCCCCGCCCCGGGCCATGTGAACCCCGGCATCGAGGTGATCAGGGAACTGGTGGCGCGGGGACACCGGGT
>NZ_JBVJHH010000049.1:0-68344 GCF_055586905.1 Streptosporangium sp. NPDC048886 | reverse complement strand
CTGGCCTTCCGCCGGCAGCGGCACCAGGAGCACGCCGCGCACGTCACCGCCTACCTGGCCGAGCGCAACGCCGCGCTGGCCGAGCAGGTGGCCGACAACACCAAGCACGACGCCACCGAACGCCGGGTGACCGACCTGTACACCAAGGCGGTCGAGCAGCTCGGCCACGCGCGCGCCGCCGTCCGACTGGGCGGCCTGTACGCGCTGGAGCGCCTGGCCCAGGACAACCCCGGCCACCGCCAGACCATCGTCAACGTCGTCTGCGCCTACCTGCGCATGCCGTACGCCCTGCCCCCGACGCCCGATGCGGCCGCCGACCGGGCCGAGGCCCTGCGCGCTGCCCGGCGCCGCCACCACGCCCTACGCACCGCCGCGCGCGGACGCACCACACCCCCACCCGCCCCGACTGGCGCCGGCCCGGACGCCGAAGGCGAACGCCAGGTCCGCCTCACCGCCCAACGCATCCTCACCGACCACCTCTGCGATAAACGCCCCGCCGACCAGCGCTCCGCCCTCCCGGCGGCACCGACCTTCTGGGAGGGAATGCGCCTGGACGGGGGTCGGAGAGATTTGGAACGGAATCCGGCGTTAACGGGGTTCCCGCTGGCCAGCGAGCCGAGGGTTTCCCTGCCTCCGAACGCGGCCGGCGCCGGATTCCGTTCGGTTTCACAGCGCGACTTTGATCTACGTTGTGTGACGGTAGGTAGCAGTTGGTAACGATTATGTTGCTCTGATGACGCTGTGTCTGTTGGGTCATACGTTGCGTACATGCCTGTCGACTTCCTGAGCGACTCAGAAGCGACGAAGTACGGCCGTTACGACGGTCCGCCCTCCCGGGTCGAGATGGAGAAGATCTTCTTTCTCGACAACGAGGACATGGCTCTGATCAAGGCGCATCGCGGCCGGCACATCCGGTGCGGCTTCGCTCTCCAGCTCGTGACCATGCGCTACCTGGGGTGTTTCCTGGCCGATCCGCTGGAGGTGCCGAACGAGGTCCTGGACGTCGTCGCCGGCCAGCTGGGGATCGAGGATCCGTCCTGCGTGAAGCGTTACACCGAGCGGGACAAGACGCGGCTGGAACATACCTGGGAGATCGCCAAGGCGTTCGGTCTGAAGGACTTCGCCTCGGCCGAGGCCGAGCTGGCGGGCAAGGTGCGGGCGCACGCGTGGAACACCGGCGACGGCCCGACCGCCTGTTTCCAGTACGCGGTGCGCTGGCTGCGGCAGAACGACGTGCTGCTGCCCGGGATCAGCACGCTGACCCGGCTGGTGGCGCGCGAGCGGGAACGCGCGACGCGGGAGCTGCATGACACTCTGGCGGCGCTGCCGAGCGCGCAGCAGCGGGCGGCGCTGGACCTGCTGCTGGAGGTGCCGCCGGGCAAGAAGGTCTCGGACCTGGAGCGCTGGCGGAGTGGCCCGTCGAAGGCGTCCGGGCCGCAGATCGTCAAGTCGCTGGACCTGGTGGCCGAGATCGGCGGCACCGAGCTGGGCCGTCTGGAGCTGGACGCCGCGGTGCCGCAGCGGCGGCTGGACGAGCTGGCCCGCTACGGCCTTACCGCCCACTCCTCCCAGTTGAAGAAGCATCCCGCCTCTCGGCGCCTGGCCACGCTGCTGGCCACCGCGCAGCGGCTGGAGACCAAGACCATCGACGACACGCTGGAGCTGCTGGACCTGCTCATGGTGACCGAGCTGCTCGGCAAGGCGCAGCGGGAGGCCGACAAGCAGAAGGTCGTCAAGCATCCGCGCCTGGCCAAGGCCTCAGCGTGGCTGGCCCAGGCGGTGGAGGTGCTGCTGGAGGCCGAGACGTGGAGCGAGGACGTGCGGCTGTTCGAGGTGTGGGAGATGATCGACGCGGTCGTGCCCCGCGCTCAGCTGCGCTCGGCGGTGGCCACCGTGACCGGGCTGGTGCCGCCGCCGGACGCCGAGGACGACGGCGGCTGGCGGGCGGCGATGGCGAACAAGTACGCCACCGTGTCCGGGTTCGTGAAGCTGCTGACCGCGGTGATCGCGTTCGAGGCCAACGCCGAGGGCCGGCGGGTGCTGGCCGCCATGCAGCGCCTGCCGGACGCGTTGGCCTACCGCTCGCGCCATCATCCGGTCACGGTGCTGCCGTTGCAGCTGATCGACCCGCTGGTGGTGACGGGTCCGTGGAAGCGGCTGGTATTCGGCCATCCGGCCCGCACCGACAATCTGGTCGATCGCAACGCGTACGTGTTCTGCGTGCTGGAGCAGTTCCACCGCCATCTCAAGCACCGCGAGATCCACGCGCCCGTCTCCAGCCGGTGGCGCGACCCGGACGCGCAACTGCTCAAGGGCGCGACGTGGGCGGCGGTCAAGGACAGCGTGCTGACCGACCTGGGCCTGCCGAACGACCCCGCCGGGCTGCTGGCCGAGCACGCCGAGCGGCTGGATCGTGCCTACCGGGTGGTGCGGGCCGGGCTGGCCGCCAACACCTCCGTCACCATCGACGATGACGGCAAGATCCACGTGGCGAGCGTGAAGGCGATCGATGAGCCGCCGTCGCTGATCGACCTGCGCAAGCGGGTGGAGGCGATGATGCCGCGGGTGGACATCTCCGAGGCGGTCGTGGAGGTGCTGGGCTGGTGCCCGAAGTTCATGGAGGCCTTCACCTCGATCGCCGGCACCGGCCCGCACCTGGACGACCTGGACATCTCGGTGGCGGCGTGCCTAACCGCCCAGGCGCTGAACATCACCTACGGGCCGATCGCGGTCAAGGGCGTGCCCGCGCTGGAGCGGCACCGGCTCGGCTACGTCGATCACACCTACCTGCGGGCCGACAACTACGGCGCGGCCAACCCGCACCTGATCGCCAAGCAGGCCGGGATCGGGTTCGCTCAGGCGCTGGGCGGCGGGCTGGTGGCGGCCATCGACGGCATGCGGTTCGTGGTCCCGGTGCCGTCGGCGTACGCCCGGCCGAACAAAAAGTATTTCGGGCCCAAGCGCGGAATCACTTGGCTGAACATGATAAATGATCAGGCGTTCGGTATCGCGGCGAAAATCGTGTCCGGCACCGACCGGGATTGCCTGCACGCGCTGGATGTCATCTTCGGCTCGGGCGAGGGCCGCCGGGCCGATGTGATTGTCACCGATACCGGATCGTACAGCGATCTGGTATTCGGTCTCGCGCATCTGCTGGACAAGGAATACCGTCCGGCGCTGGCCGATCTGCCGGACCAGAAGCTGTGGCGGGTGCAGGCCGACGCCGACTACGGGGCGCTGAACGCGCTGGCGCGCGGGCGGCTCGATCTGGGCAAGGTGACCCGGTGGTGGCCGGACATCCTGTGTCTGGTCGGCTCCATCTACACCAGCGCGGTCAACCCGTATGACGTGGTGCGGATGCTGCAACGCGACGGCCGGCCGACCGCGATGGGCGAGGCGATCAACACCTACGGCCGGATTTTCAAGAGTCTGCATGTGCTGGCGCTGATCGATGACGAGGGCATGCGGCGCGGTATCAAGAGCATCCGCAACCTCCAGGAAGGCCGTCACGATCTGGCGCAGAAAGTCTTCCATGGCCGCAAAAGCCAGGTGTTCCAGCGCTACTACGAGGGAATGGAGGACCAATTAGGAGCACTGGGCATTGTTTTGAACTGCCTGGTGCTGTGGAACACGGTCTACATTGACGACGCTTTGCGCCAGCTGCGGGCGCAGGGCTATCCGGTGCTGGATGACGATGTGGCCCGGCTCAGTCCTTTCATCAGACGGCACATCAACGTGCACGGCCGCTATTCCTTCCAACGTCCGCAGTTGGGCGCCGGGCGGCGGGCCTTGCGCGATCCTGACGCCGACAACACCGACGACGAGGATTGACGGGGATGCCCCCGCCGGGCCCCGGTGATCTTCCTCGATTCCAGGTGGGGTGTCCGCGAAGGCATAGCGCCTGGTTAGAGCAGGGGACGAGGAGCATGCGGAAGGCGTAGCGTCGCCGACGTGGTAGCTGACAGCGGCGAGTGGGACACCCGCCATCAAGACAACGTGATCGATCTGGCCGATGATCTGGCTGAGCTGGACGCGGCGCTGCTGGCGCAGCTCGATCCGGTGGACCGGGCCCGGCAGGCGCTGTGGCTGTATGCCGACGCGATGTGGGATGCGGTCAAGGCCACCAAGCCGGGCGAGGGCACCCCGGCCGCCCGCAACCCCTACAACTGCGTGGCCGCGCTGCGCGACTTCGCCGACGCACTGCGCAGCGGCGGGGAGGAGGCACAGCGGGTGGCTGGCGACCCCGACCCCGACCCCGACCCCGGCGATGACGACACCGGAGACGTCGCCATGTGGGCCGAACGGTTCAGCGCGACCGGGATCGACTTGCCCGTCTACACCCTGCCGGATCTCGCTCCCGGCGAGTAAGACCGGCCCCGGGACCTTCTGGCAGGGGTTGCGGCGACAGACGTCTGAAGAGACGACGCGGTGAGCAAGGGCAGCCGGTTGAGGGCACGCAAGAAGCCCGAGGCGTTGAGCGAGCAGAATCTGATCAACGGCTGGTCCGGCGCCGCCGGCGTTCGCATCCGGCAGGCCCGGCCGATGACCTGCCGGCCATGGCCGAACTGGTGCCGCTGGCCGGCGTCCGCCTGAAGGACGTGCTGCGCGAGGCGGTGACGGCCGACATCGCGGGCCCGCCCTGCGCAGCGGGCTCCGCGGCGGCGCCTTCCATCGGCATTAGATGCCGCAGGAGGTGGATCTGGACGCGCTGCCCAATCAGCGGCACACCGCCAAACGCGTATGCTGCCCAGCGTTGAGATCACCATGCCTGTGAGCGCAAGGAGCGCCTGATGTTGTATGGGCGGGAGCGGGAGCAGCGGGAACTCGGCCGGCTCCTGGCGGAGGCCGCCTCTGGCCGGGGCGGCGCCGTCGTGGTCCTGGGTGAACCGGGCGGCGGCAAGTCGGCGCTGCTGCGGTGGGCGGGTTCGGGCCAGGAGTTCCAGGTGCTCGGCTGCACGGGCGTGGAGAGCGAGGCCGAGCTGCCATTTGCGGCGCTGCAGGTGCTGCTGTCCGGCGCGATGGGGCACCTGCCCGGCCTTCCCGGTCCTCAGGCGGAGGCGTTGCGGGCGGCGCTGGGGCTGGCCGCGCCGGGGGGCGACAACCGGTTCCTGGTCGGCCTTGCCACGGTGTCGCTGCTGGCGGAGCTGGCCGCGGACGGGCCGGTGTTGTGCCTGGTGGACGACGCCCAGTGGCTGGACCGGCCGTCGGCCGAGGCGCTGGCGTTCGCCGCCCGCCGGCTGATGGCCGAGAAGGTGTTCCTGCTGTTCGCGGCGCGAGAGGGAGCCGCCCTGCCTGGCCTGCCCGAACTGGCGCTCAAGCGGCTGGATGCGACGGCTGCGCGGGCGCTGCTTGCCGAGCACGCTCCCGACCTGCCCGTCCATATACGCGACCGGGTGCTGGCCGAGGCCGACGGCAACCCGCTGGCCCTGCTCGAACTGCCCAAGACCGACGACGGCGAGCCCGGGCACCTCCCGCTGCCGCACCGGCTGCAGGACGCCTACCAGCAACGCATCGCCAAACTGCCCGCGCCGGCCCGTAACGCCCTGCTGGTCGCGGCGGCGGAGGAGAGTGGCGCGCTGGCGGCCACGCTGCGGGCCATGACGGTTCTCGGGCTGGCGGCGGACGCGCTGGCGGCGGCCGAGGGCGAGGGGCTGATCGCCGTAGAGGAGCAGACGGTCGTCTTCCGGCACCCGCTCATCCGTACGGCCGCCTATCGGGGCGCGCCGTTCACGGACCGGCTGGCCGCGCACGCCGCGCTGGCGGACGCGCTGGCCGGCGACCCCGACCGGGCGGCCTGGCACCGGGCGGCGGCGGCCACAGGAGCGGATGAGGAGGTGGCGGCGGAGCTGGAGGGGGCTGCCCTGCGGGCCCGCCGGCGTTCTGGGCACGCCACGGCCGTGGCGGCGCTGGAACGGGCCGTGCGGCTCACCTTCGAGGAGGCGGAGCGGGCGCGGCGGCTGGCGCTGGCCGGGGAGATCGCCGTGGACGCGGGCCTGCCCGATCGCGCCCGGCATCTGGCGGGGCAGGCGCTCCGGCTGACCGAGGACACCCGCGTGCTGGCGCGCGTGGCGACCGTGCGGGCCCGGGTGGAGTTCGAGCACGGCTCGTTGCGTACGGTGCACGAGGTGCTGGTCACGGCGGCCCGTCAGGTCGCGCCGCTCGATCCGGACACTGCCGCGTCGATGCTGGCCGACGCGGCGCGGGCGTCCTGGTCGGCCGGCGAGCCCGTACGGGTGGCACAGGCCCACCGCATCCTCGCGGAGCTGCCGCCGGACACGGTCAGGGACAGGCTCGTCGCGTCCATCGGCGGGGCGCTGAAGCTGTACTCCGACGATGCGGCCGAGGCGGCCGACGGGGTGGCGCTGCTGCGCGAGCACATCGCGCAGGGCAGGAACGGGCCGCCGGGGCTGCGGCTCAACGTGGCCTCGCAGGCGCTGCTGACCGGCGACTACGACGACACCCGCGACATCATGGCCGGCCTGGCCGAGGAGAGCCGCACGAGCGGCGCCATCGGCTGGCTGCCGATGGTGCTGTGCACGCTGGCGACCGCCGAGATCAACCTCGGCCGCCACCGCGACGCGGTCCAGTCCGCGAGCGAGGCACTGCGCATCGCCGCGGACATCGGCCAGCCCAGCCGCATGGCACACGCCGAGGCGCTGCTGGCGTACGTGGCCGCCGTCCGCGGCGACGAGCCCGGCACGCGTCCCGCCGAGCAGAGCCTGCGGCAGTTCCCCGCGCACGCCAACGCGCTGGTCGCTGCGTGGTGCGAGTGGGCGCTGGCGCTGCTCGACCTCGGCTACGGCCGCTACGAGGCGGCACTGGACCGGCTGGAGACGGCCACCCGCGGCCCGATCCAGCACGTGGGCCCCGGCGTGCACTTCGCCGCCGACCAGGTGGAGGCCGCCGTGCGGCTCGGCCACCCGCAACGCGCTGCCGAGCCGCTGGCCCGGCTGGAGCAGTGGGCCGCCGCCGCCCGCCTGCCCTGGGAGGACGGTCTCGTGCTGCGCTGCCGCGCGCTGACGACCGGCGACGGCACCCTGTACGAGCGGGCTTTGGAGCTGCAGGGCGAGGCCCGGCCGTTCGAGCGGGCCCGCACCGAGCTGCTGTACGGCGAATGGCTGCGCCGCGAGCGGCACAAGGCCGAGGCCCGCACGCACCTGCGCGAGGCACTGGAGCGCTTCGAACGGCTCGGCGCGGCACCGTGGGCCGAGCACGCCCGCGCCGAGCTGCGCGCGGCCGGCGAAAGCTCCACCCCGGCGGCGGCGGACGCGGCGGCCCAGCTCACCCCGCAGGAGCTGCAGGTGGTACGGCTCGCGGCGACCGGCGCGACGAACAAGGAGATCGCCGCACGGCTGTTCCTTAGCCCCAAGACCGTCGGCCACCACCTCTACCGCGCCTTCCCCAAGCTGGGCGTCTCCACCCGCACGGAGCTGGCCCGCCTGAACCTCGAATAGGGGAACATGCCCGATACCGTCGAATGTTCGCCGCTTCTACCGTCTTGACCAGCAGCAAAACGAACAAGACGAGGAGCGTGGCGGCCATGGAACTGGCCATCGAAGTGGAGGGACTGGTCAAGTCCTTCGGCCGGGCCCGGGCCCTGGACGGTCTGGACCTGACCGTGCGAGCCGGGGAGGTGCACGGCTTCCTCGGCCCGAACGGCGCCGGCAAGTCCACCACCATCAGAACCCTGCTGGGCCTGCTGCGAGCCGACTCCGGCCGGGTGACGCTGCTGGACGGCGACCCGTGGCGCGAGGCGGCCGAGCTGCACCGGCGGCTGGCCTACGTGCCGGGCGACGTGAGCCTGTGGCCGGGCCTGACCGGCGGCGAGGTGATCGACCTGGTCGGCCGGCTGCGCGGCGGCCTGGACCGGGCCCGGCGGGCCGACCTGCTGGAGCGCTTCGAGCTGGACCCGCGCAAGAAGGCCAAAACCTACTCCAAGGGCAACCGGCAGAAGGTCGCCCTGGTGGCGGCGTTCGCCTCCGACGCCGACCTGCTCATCCTGGACGAGCCCACCTCCGGCCTGGACCCGCTGATGGAGGCGATCTTCCAGCAGTGCGTGGCCGAGGAGAAGCAGCGTGGCCGGACCGTCCTGCTGTCTAGCCACATCCTGTCGGAGGTCGAGGCTTTGTGTGACCGCGTCACGATCATCCGGCGCGGCCGCACGGTCGAGGCCGGGCCCCTGTCCCAGCTGCGCGGCCTGTCCCGCAGCCGGGTCAGCGCCGAGCTGGCCTCCCCGCCCAACGGCCTGACCCGGATGCCGGACCTGCACGCGGTGCGGGTCGACGGCAACCGCATCTCCTTCGAGGTGGACCGCACCCGGCTGGACGCGGCGCTGGCCGAGCTCATCCGCGTCGGCGTACGCGATCTGACCTGCACCCCGCCCTCGCTGGAGGACCTGTTCCTGCGCCACTACGAGAGCGCGAAGGCGGAGCGATGAACGGCACCTGGACCCTGACCAAGCTCGCGCTCAAGCGTGAGCGCTTCGTCGTCCCGCTCTGGCTGGTGCTGCTCGTCGCGCTCGCGGCCGGGCAGGTCCAGCGGTACGCCACCGGCATTCCCGACATCGCAGCCTTCGCCCGCGAGATGGCCGCGAACCAGGCGCTGACCGCGTTCGCCGGGGAGATCCCCTCCGCCACCCTGGCCGGCATGGCGGTCTGGAAGAACGCCGACGCCATTTACACCATCCTCGGGCTGATCATGATTCTCACCGTCGTCCGGCACAGCCGGGGCGAGGAGGAGTCCGGCCGCGCCGAGTTGGTCGGGGCCGGCGTGGTCGGCCGCCTGGCGCCGCTGACCGCCGCGCTCGCCGTCGCCTGCGGCTCGGCCGTCCTGGCCGGGCTGCTCACCGCCGCCGCCATGGCCGCGACCGGCGCCGGCGCGGCCGGGTCGCTGGCCTTCGGCGCCGCGATCGCCGCCGCCGGCCTGGTCTTCGCCGGCATGGGCGCGGTGGCCGCCCAGCTCACCCAGACCGCGCGCACCGCGATCGGCGTGGCCGCGCTCGGCCTGGGCCTCAGCTACGTGCTGCGCTTCGTCGCCGACGGCAGCGGCCTGGCCGCGCTCAAGTGGCTCTCACCGCACGGCTGGTCGCACCTGGTACGGCCGTACGGGGACAACAACGTGGCCGTGCTGCTGCTCAGCCTCGCCTTCACCGCCACGACCCTCGCCCTGGCCTACCGGCTGCTCGCCCGGCGCGACCTGGGCCACGGCCTGATTCCCGAACGTCCCGGCCCGGCCGCCTCCGACCGGCTGCGCAGCTCCCTGCGCCTGGCCTGGCGGCTGCAGAAGGGCCTGCTCGGTGGCTGGATCGCCGGATACGCGATCGCCGGGCTGGTTCTGGGCGCCCTGGCCACCTCCATCGAGGAGGTCGCCCGGCAGGGCGCTGCGGTCGAGGAGTTCTTCCGCCGCTACACCGCCTCGCCCGAGGCCACCATGACCGACGCCTACCTGTGGCTGATCGCGCTCAGCCTCGGCTACGTCTCGGCCCTCTACCCGCTGCTGGTCCTGCTGCGGCTGCGCAGCGAGGAGATCACCGGCCGGGCTGAGCTGCTCCTGTCCACCCCGGTCTCCCGCGTGCGCTGGGTCGCAGGCCACCTGCTCTTCGCCCTGGCCGGAACCGCCCTGATCCTCGCCACCGCGGGACTGACCATGGGCCTGGTGGCCGGAGCGCCCGGCAAGGTCCTCGCCGGCGCCCTGGTGCAAGTGCCCGCCACCTGGACCTTGGCCGGGGTCGGCGTCCTGGCCTTCGGCCTGCTGCCCCGCGCCGCGGCGGCGATCTCCTGGGCGGCCTTCCTGTTCGTCAACCTCTTCGGCGAGGTGCTCGGCCCGATCCTCGGCATCGACTACTGGATCGCCAAGTACGCAGTGCCCTACCCCAACCTGCCCATGGTCATCTCCGGCGAGCCCTTCACGGCCACCGCCATCGCGATCATGACAGGCATCACCGCCGTCCTGGTCTCGGCCGGCCTCGCCGCCGTTAGACGCAGGGCACTCACCTGAGCCCCAGCGACGCCACGGAGAGATCCGCCCTGGACTCCAGGGCGGATCTCTCCGTACCCCCAGCACCATGCCCAAGACATGCCCACACTCTCGATGGCGCAGTCAGGTGCGGTGTTTCATAAGCGGTCGCCTATGAAACACGACGAGCCCGCTCGCGCGACCTGGACGTTCACGCCGTGCCTTTGTTTCATAGGTCGGTGCATAGCTCTGGACGTTTGCAACAGCAGATGAAACGATCTGGGGGTGAGCGACGGCGATTTCCAGCGGGTCGAGGCCAACGACTGCCCGATGTCCTCCTGCGCGGCCCCGGCCGGGTCACCGTGCCGGACCGGCAAGGGACGGGTGGCCGCGCAGTACCACACCGCTCGGTTCCGACTCGTACCGTCACTGGCCAAGACCCTCAACGTACCGACCCCGCCCGCCCGCAAGCCAGGCTCCGTCTGGATAGAACTGCCGCGCCCTTCCGTGGCCGGCACTACGCCGGCCGGGCACGCGCGGATCGGGTACGCCCGCGCGTCCACCGTCCGCCAGTCGCTGGACACCCAACTCAACTCGCTGAAGACGGCCGGGGTCACCCGAATCTTCCACGAGAAGATCTCCACCCGCGCCAAGCAGCGTCCCCAACTCGACAAGGCCGTCACCCTCGCTCGGGACATGCGTGCCTCGGGCATTGCGGTCACCCTCGTCGTCCACGAGCACAAGCGGCTCGGCCGCGGTATCGACCTGGCCGCCCTCGCCGAGCAACTCAGAGCCGACGACATCGGCTTGGAGTTCCTCAACGGCGAGTTGCAAGGCTCGCACGACCCGTCCGGGGTGGTCTTCACCGTGCTCGCCGCCCTGTCCGGGATGGAACGCGAGTACATCCGCGACCGCACCCTCGAAGGCCACGAATCCGCCCGCGCCCGAGGCAAGAGCATCGGCGGAGCCGCTGTCACCGATTCGGCCATGCTCTCCATGGCCCTGCACCTACGCGAACAGAACCTCAGCTTGAGGGACATCGCCCTCCAACTCGTCATCACCAAGGGCAAGAAGAAGGGCCAGCACCCGTCGGCAGCCACCATCCTCCGGATGCTGCGCGAACACGACGAAGCGACTGCCTCCGCGACGCGGAAGGATTAGCTCCAACACCCATTGACCTGCAGTTGGAGCGCTACCTCGCCCCTGGCCGTAGCTTCGGGAGTCCTGGGCCATGTCCGGAGGACCTCAACGGCAGGGGCTCACTGACCAGCGGGAACCCCGTTAACGCCGGATTCCGTTCCAAATCTCTCTGACCCCCGACGCAAGCATCTAGTCAGCACCCTGGCTCATACGGTGCGCTGGGCGCATACTGTGACCACTCCTCCCTGGTCAAAGGTGGTCTCCCGCCAGTCGTGCATGCCGTCGATAGAAGATCGTTCGGCTCACCCCGAACACGCGGCCCTGGTGGCCAGCGAGCGAGGCGCCGATCTGGCTATAGGTGGCCGTGTCCCACCCAATCCGGTACGCAGGTCGGCCCTTCAGAAGACGAGTCCACCCGCCGGGATTCTCCTGGCCGTCTGCCTGCACCCATGGGGCTCTGTCTCACTCTGCGGGGTCGGGTTACAGAGTGTGAGGTGTGGGGCTGTTGGTGTTGGTCGCGGTCTTGTAACACGGTGCGCATGGGTGCGGCCGTTCCGTCACGATTTGGATCACTCGAAGATCAAACGTGAAGAACGGCCGCGTAGGGGTCATTGTGCTGCACGAGGTGTCGTCCGAGCAGGCCCGTCTGCTGGGGATGTTGTTCCCGCATCTGGACGGTCTGGAGTTCGTCGGGGTCAGGGCCGGGGATGCCGGGTTGGTCGTCGTGGCCAGGACCGCGCCGGAGCCGGTGGCCTGCCGGGGGTGCGGGACACCGTCGTCACGGCTGCATGAGCGGTATCGGCGCAGGCTGGAGGATGTGTCGTGCGCGGGTCGGCCGGTGCGGGTGGAGTTGGAGGTCCGCCGGTTGTGCTGCTTGAACGCCGACTGCGCCGTGGTGACGTTCGCCGAGCAGGTCGAGGGAGTGACCCAGTGGCGGCAGCGGCGGACTCCGGGCCTGCGCCATGTGCTGGAGCGGGTCGGCCTGGCACTGGCCGGGCGGGCCGGAGCGCGCCTAGCGGCGGTGTTGGGCGCGGTGGTGTCGCGGTGCACGATGCTGCGGCTGATCCGTGCCCTGCCCGATCCCGAGGTCGGCACAGTAAGAGTGCTGGGCGTCGACGAATTCGCCAAACGCCGTGGTCAAAGCTATGCCACCATCCTGATCGACCTGGACACCCACCGTCCGGTCGACGTGCTGGACGGCCGTGAGGCCCAACCTCTGGCCGACTGGCTGGCCGCCCACCCCGGGGTTGGCGTCGTGTGCCGCGACCGGGCGGGAGGGTTCGCCGAAGGCGCACGGCTGGGAGCGCCTGACGCCCGGCAATGCGCCGACCGCTGGCATCTCTACAACAACCTGTGCGTAGCGGTCGACAAGACGATCCGAGCAAACCGCGCCGACCTGCGCGAACCCATCCCCGCCGGGGACGGCCAGGACGCGCCGGAGGCCTCGGGTACCGGCACCACCGCCGCCGCCCAGAACAATGCCGACACTCAGATCTCCGAGCCTCCTGAGGAGGCCAGCCGCACCGGCGCCGAAGATCTACTTCCCAGCGCCGAGGCATCCGCCCAGTTGCACAACTTCATCCCCTACCTGCGCAAACGCATCCTCGATGATCGGTGCGCCAACGCCGCCCTCCTCTTCCAGGAACTGCGTGAACACGGCTATCAGGGCAGCGCCCGCACCCTTCGCCGTTACCTGGTCCCGTTCCGGGACGAGCTGGCCGCGCGGAAGTTGCCGTCGGTGCCCCTGTCCGGCCCCAGCACTGTGTCAGTCGCCGACCGGACCCGCCAGCGTCACGCCGAGATCCACGCCCTGCTCGCCCAGGGCTTCAATCAGACCCAAATCTGCCAGATCACCGGCCTGTCCGAGCAGACCGTCAAGAAGTTCCGCCGAGCCGCCACCGCCGACGAGCTGCTGGGGGACCCCGGCAACCAGTACCGCCTCTTCGAGAGGTTCGTCCCCTACCTGCGCAAACGCGTCATCGAAGACGGCTGCGACAACGCCGCGCTGCTGTGCCGGGAACTACGTGATCAGGGCTACCGCGGCAGCACCCGAACCATCCGCCGCTACCTGGTCCCGCTCCGCGCCGGACTGCACGGCCCCGACCTCCCACTCAAGCCACCGTCCGTCCGCGACGTGCGCCGATGGATCACCAGCGACCCCGACCACCTCACCGACGACGACAAAGACCACCTCGCCGCCATCCTGGACCGCAGCCAGCCCCTGTCCGCCCTCGACCAGCACGTCACCACCTTCGCCAAAATGCTCATCCACCGCACCGGCGAACGCGACCTCGACGACTGGCTCACCGCCGTCGACACCGAGACCACAGACCTGCCCCACCTGCGGTCCTTCGCCCAAGGCCTCCGCCGCGACCACACCGCCGTCCTCAACGGACTGTCCCTGCCCTACTCATCCGGCGCTGTCGAGGGCGAAAACTGCAAGATCAAGCACCTCAAGAGAATCATGTTCGGCCGCGCCAACCTCGACCTCCTCCGAACCATGATCCTTCACAACTGAGCGTCACCACCGACGGCCCGCCCCAGAGTGAGACAGAGCCCCTTCTGGATGGCCACCAGCAACGCCCGCCACCACTGGTCCGCACTGGCGTGCTTGAGGAAGTGGAGCGCAGTCACCGCGAAACTGTCGTGCTGTCGGATCGCTGACGACCGGCGTCCCGAAAGGTTCTTTGAAGAAATCCGGGAGGCGGTGTCGGATCGGGGCGGTGGTGTTCGTAGCAGGGGTGAGGCCGCCCACAAGGGGCGGCGCCAAGGTAAGGAACCGCGATCATGAAGCTGACGACCATGACTCAGGTCACCATCGATGGAGTGATGCAGGGAAACGGCGCCGCGTCGGATGACCGCAGGAACGGATTCGAGCGCGGCGGATGGGCCCGGGGGAAGGGCGACGACGAGACCAGGATGTTCATCACGCAGACCTACCAGCGCGCAGAGGCGTTCCTGTTCGGCCGGCGCACCTACGAGCTGTTCGCCGGCTCCTGGGGATCAATCGACCAGATGCGCGCACATCCCATCGGCGTGGCCTTGAACGAGGCCCCCAAGTACGTTGCCTCGACCACGCTCACCGCGCCGCGTTGGGAGGACACGACCGTTCTCCGCGGTGACCTCGCGGCGGCCATCAGTAAGCTGAAGGCCAAGCCGGGGGGTGAGTTGCAGGTGCACGGCAGTGGCATCCTGACCCGGTGGCTGCTGGAGAACGATCTGATCGACGAGATGACTCTGCTCACCGTCCCGGTGGTCGTCGGCCAGGGCGCGCGGCTGTTCCCGGACGCGGGCCCGGATCTTGCGCTCGACCTGGTCGAGTCGCGCGTCGACTCCAAGGGCGTGACGATCCAGGTCTACCGGCCGGCCGGGCGCCCGCAGTATGCAACGGCTTGAAGTCCCTACCACCGAACCACGCTGTCTTGACACCGCAGGAGATGATCTTCAGATGCAGTACCTGGTTTCCGTGATCGATGACAAGAGCAATCCCGGCAGCACGGACAGGCGGCCTGCCATCAGCGCGTTCAACGAACGACTGATCGCCGAGGGCTACTGGGTTTTCTCGGGCGGACTCGCGGACACCGACGCGGCCACGGTCATCGACAACCGGGGCGAGCAGGCGGTGTTCAGCGACGGGCCTTTCGTGGAGTCGAAGGAGTACCTCGCCGGCGTCTGGGTGTGGGAGGCCCCCGATCTGGATGTGGCGCTCAAGCTCGCCACCGAGGCGTCGAAGGTCTGCGATCGGAAGATCGAGGTACGGCCGTTCCAGTGAGCGACGTCGAGGAGGCGATCACCCGGGCCCACCACGACGAGTGGGCGCGGGTGGTCGCCGCCGTGACCAGGCGCTTCGGTGACCTCGACATCGCCGAGGAGGCGGCCGCCGAGGCGTTCGCGACCGCCGTCGAGCGCTGGCCGGCCGACGGCGTACCGCCCAACCCCGGCGCCTGGCTGACCACCACCGCCAACCGCAAGGCCATCGACCGGATCCGGCGCGAGAACAAGCGCGACGACAAGCACAAGGAGGCTCAGATGGTGTACGACGACCCGCCCGAGCCTGTCGGCGCCATCGACGACGACCGGCTCCGGCTGATCTTCACCTGCTGTCACCCAGCGCTGGGGATCCAGGCCAGGGTGGCGCTGACGCTGCGCATGGTCGGCGGTCTGACCGTGCCCGAGATCGCCCGTGCCTTCCTGATCCAGGATGCCGCCTTGGAGCGGCGGATCACCCGCGCGAAGGCCAAGATCAAGGCGGCTCGCATCCCGTATCGGGTGCCGCCCGCCGAGGATCTCCCGGCACGCATCACCGGCGTACTCGCCGTGCTGTATCTGGTGTTCAACGAGGGCTACCTGGCGACCGGCCCCGGCACCGACCCGGTGCGTCACGACCTGACCGCCGAGGCGATCCGGCTCACCCGCCTGATCCGTGCCCTCCTGCCCGACGACGGCGAGGTGGCCGGGCTGCTGGCGCTGATGCTCCTCACCGAGGCCCGCCGCACCGCCCGGGTCTCGGCCAGCGGCGAACTGGTCGCCCTCGACGAGCAGGACCGTGGGGCCTGGGACACGGCGCTGATCGCCGAAGGTCACCAC
The DNA here is from genome assembly GCF_055586905.1 of Streptosporangium sp. NPDC048886. Taxonomy (NCBI): domain Bacteria; kingdom Bacillati; phylum Actinomycetota; class Actinomycetes; order Streptosporangiales; family Streptosporangiaceae; genus Streptosporangium; species Streptosporangium sp. NPDC048886. Next base: position 52,663 of record NZ_JBVJHH010000049.1, on the reverse strand, counting down.
CTGGTGCGCGAGCGCCTCGCCGCGGCCGCCGCCGGGGTGGCTCCAGGCCGCTACCAGATCCTCGCCGCGATCAACGCCGTGCACACCTCCGCCCGCGACGTCCGTGACACCGACTGGTCGCAGGTCCTCGCCCTCTACGACCAACTCGTCCGCCTCGACCCCTCACCGATCATCGCCCTCAACCGGGCCATCGCGGCCGCCGAACTCGACGGCCCGCAGGTGGCACTGGCAGCCATCGACCGTCTCGAGGACAAGCTGGCCGGCTATCACGCCTACCACGCCACCCGCGCCGACCTGCTGCGCCGGCTGGGCCACAGTCAGCAGTCGCGCGCGGCCTACGACAAAGCCATCGAGCTGGCGGGCAACACCGCCGAGACCGCCTACCTGACCCGCCGCCGCGGCCAACTCCGGTAGCACCCACCGATCCCGATCGACACCCCTCGCGCAGCGGCGGCCGACCCCGAGGCGCCCTGCCGCTGCATTCCGCAACGTGTCGCCCCAGCGACGGGTCTCGCTTCGTCCGAGCTTCGAATGCCAGGTCGCGAATACGCATTTCGCGACGCCGAGCGCGCAACTGAGCGTCACCACCGACAGCCCGACCCCGCAGAGTGAGACAGAGCCACCCATGGCCGTCCGCCAGGGTTGTCATGGCCGCCAATCGGGGCTCCCCGATGACCGCTAACGCACGGCAACCCCGATCCAGACGATGGTGGCGGACGGTCGGCCTTCGACTCCCCGGGAACATTTGTCCAAGACTGATAGTCGACCGCCCGTGCACAGTCTCCGCATGAATGAGTACGACATCGAGCCGCGTGGTGAAGGCCGCGGTCGAGAGAGCCGCCGACTGGAGAGGGCGGGGTCTTCGTAGACGGGGGCGCCTGCGGCCAGTAGGGCGGTGAGGGCGTGCCGCTGGCGGGCGTCAGTCTGCATGTCTGTCGAGTGCCACAGGCGGACCCGGTCAGCCACGTCCGGCATCCGTGACGGGTGGGTGCGGGTGAAGGCCAGGGCGGTGGGCAGGGCGGTGCCCGCGCTGGTAGGGGCGTAGTCACGCCGCTCCTGGGTGTCGGCCTGCCAGGCCAGCTCGACCGGGCCCTCGCCCCCTCATACGCCGCCCCTCATCCACCATCGGCTCGGCCACGGGCCGGGTCGTGACGAGATCGACGAGACCGGAGAACGATGACCACCACCAGCGACCTCGCTCGGACGACCGAGCAATCGCATGCCGATTCCGCGGCGGGACAGAGCATGACCCGGCTGTTGCGTCCCCATCTGCGAAGCTTCGCGGCCGTGGTGATCTTGCAGGTCATCGGCGCGCTCGCGGGTCTGGCCCCGTTGCTGGCGGTCGTCGAACTGGGCCGTGCCCTGCTGTCGCCCGGCCCGATCGATCACGCTCACGTCTGGACTGTGGTGATCGCGGGTGCGGCCGGCCTGTTCGTCCGGCTGCTGTTCACCGCCGCATCGTCGGGGATCGGGCATGTTCTCGACAGCCGGGTGCAACTGACGTTCCGCCGGCAGTTGGCCGCGTCGCTGGGACGCGTCCCGATCGGCTGGTTCTCCCGGCGCCGCACCGGTGAGCTGGCCAAGGTGGTGGGCGAGGACGTGAGTGCCGTGCATCCGTTCATCGCCCACGCCCCCGGCGAGCTCGTCGCCGCGTTCGTGGTGCCGCTGGTGTCGCTGATCTACTTGTTCACTGTCGACTGGCGGCTCACGCTGATCACGTTGATCCCGGTGGTGCTGGCGATAGCGCTGGTCCCGCTGCTGATGCTGCCGGCCAGGACACGCGAGCAGGAGGCCTACGACGCGGCCATGGGACGGATCGCGATTTCCGTCGTCGAGTTCGTGCAAGGCATCTCGGTGGTCAAGGCGTTCGGCGGAGGCGAGCGTGCCCACCGCACGTTCCTGACAGCCGCCGACGATTTCGTCAGCATCTTCTCCCGCTGGGTGCGCGGCATGTCGGTGGTCGCCGCCGGGATGCAGCTGGCGCTGTCGCCGCCGTTCGTGCTGCTGGTCGTGCTGATCGGCGGCACGGCTCTGATCACCTCCGGCGGCCTGGCGCCAGCGGACCTGCTGCCGTTCCTGCTGCTGGGCCTGGGGCTGACCGCTCCGGTGGCGGCGCTCGGCCACGGCTTCGACGACCTGCAGGCCGCCGGCCGCGCGGTCGGCCGGATCAAAGACGTGCTCGCGGTCCGGCCACTGCCCGAGCCCGCCCACCCGCGTCCGCCGCGGGGACACCGGGTGGAGCTGCGTGACGTCCGCTTCGCCTACGACGCCGGCCGCGAGGTGCTGCGCGGCATCGACCTGGTGCTGGAGCCAGGGACGGTCACCGCGGTCGTCGGGCCGTCGGGAAGCGGGAAGTCGACGCTGGTCCAGCTGTTGCCGCGGTTCTTCGACCCCAGCCACGGCTCGGTCCTCCTCGGCGGCGTCGATCTGCGCGAGATCGGCGGCCGGGAGCTGCATCGGCACGTGTCCTTCGTCTTCCAGGACGTCCGTCTGCTGCGTGTCTCGGTCGCCGACAACATCGCGCTGGCGGTGCCGCGGGCCGACCGCGATGACGTAATCCGCGCCGCCCGGCTGGCTGGCATCCACGACCGCATCCTCCAGCTGCCGCACGGATACGACACGGTGCTCGGCGAAGAGGCCAAGCTGTCCGGAGGCGAGGCGCAGCGGATCTCGATCGCCCGCGCGCTGCTTGCCGACGCTCCCGTGCTGGTGCTGGACGAAGCGACCTCCTTCGCCGACCCGCAGACCGAACAGGCGGTCCGCCGGGCCCTGGCGATGCTGGGCGGCGACCGCACGATCGTCGTCATCGCCCACCGGCTGGAGACGGTCGCCGACGCTGACACTGTCGTGGTGCTGGAGGACGGAGCGATCGTCGAACGCGGCAGGCCCGCCGACCTGCTGACACGAGGCGGAAGGTTCGCCGCGTTCTGGCGATCCCACCAATCCGACGAGATCAAAACCCACGGTGGCGTACTGCGAGGAGACGAGCCCCGATGATCCGAATGCTGCTGCGTGTGCTCGGAGATGAGTACGCCTGGGCGATGCGCCGCACCGTGATCCTGATGACGATCACCGCGGTGGTCGAAGGTTTGTCCTACGCGCTGCTGGTCCCGGTGCTGCGGGCGCTGCTCGGCAGCACGCCCGCGGATGCCGTGCCCTGGCTGGTCGCGTTCGGGGCCGCGGTCGCCCTCTACGCCGTGCTGCGCTACATCAGCGACTTGTCCGGCATGCGGGTCGGGACCACCATGTTGCGCGGCATGTATCGCCGGCTCGGCGAGCATCTGGCGCGCCTCCCCCTCGGCTGGTTCAACGCCGGTCGCATCGGCGAGGTGTCCGCCCTGGCCGGCCGTGGCCTCCTGCAAGCCATGGGCGTGGCCGCGCATCTGCTGGCACCGTTCATCTCTGCCCTGGTCACGCCCCTGACCATCGTGGCCGTGATGACCGCCTTCAACTGGCGGATGGGGCTGGCCGCGTTGCTCGCCGCACCCGTCGTGGCGGCGATCCAGGTCTGGACGGCACGCGCGACGGCCGCCGCCGACGTTGAGCGTCACGAACGCGACCAGGAGGCCGGCGCGCGTGTGATCGAGTTCCTCCAGGCCCAGCCGGTGCTGCGGGCCGGCGGACGGACCGGCGAACGCTTCCAGCTGCTCGACGACTCGCTTCGGAATGCCCAGCGCGCCTCCCGCCGTACCGTGCTGGCGACGCTGCCCAGCGCCGTGGGGCTGACGGTCACCGTGCAGGCGATGTTCACCGTGCTGCTGGTCCTGGGCGCCTACCTCGCGCTCGGCGGGAACATCGGCGCGGCGGAGGTTCTGGCGATCCTGGTGCTGGCCGCCCGCTGTGCCGATCCGCTGCTGTCGCTGTCGGACATGGGCGGCAAACTGCGCGGCGCGCGTTCGGAGCTGGCCAGACTCGAGACGGTGCTGCGCACCGAGCCGCTGCGAGAACCCCGCGAGCCGATCCAGCCGGCGCACCACGACCTGGAGTTCGACGCCGTCGCCTTCCGGCACGGCGCGCTCACGGTGTTCAACGAGGTGTCGCTCACCGTCCCTGAAGGACAGCGGCTCGCGGTCGTCGGACCGTCCGGCGCGGGCAAGAGCACTCTGCTGCAGCTGCTGGCGCGCTTCTACGACGTGGACGCCGGCGCGGTGCGCGTGGGAGGCGTGGACGTGCGCGCGATCAGCACCGAGGCGCTGATGGCGCGGATCGCCATCGTCTTCCAGGATGTCTATCTCTTCGACGGCACGATCGAGGAGAACGTGCGCCTGGGCCGTCCCGGCGCAGGCGCGGCCGAGGTGCGGGCGGCGGCGACCGCGGCGCGGTTGGACGAAGTGATCGAGCGACTGCCCGGAGGATGGGCTGCGAAGGTCGGCGAGGGCGGCGCACTGCTGTCAGGTGGTGAGCGCCAGCGTGTCTCGATCGCGCGGGCGCTGCTGAAGAACGCGCCCATCGTGCTGCTGGACGAGGTGACCTCGGCGCTGGACCCGGTCAACGAGGCGGCCGTCCACGAGGGCATCGAGCGCCTGATGGCGGGGCGGACGGTGGTGATGGTGGCGCATCGGATGCGGACCGTCCGGCGCGCCGACCGCATCGTCTTCCTGGACGGCGGCCGGATCGTGGAGGACGGCAGCCACGACGAACTGCTCGACCATGGCGGCCGCTACGCCGGCTTCTGGAACATCTCCATGGCTCCCGCCGCGCGGGAATGAGCCCGCCGGGCCCGTGTTCCGGCCTTGGGACCTCGGTACGGCCGTTATGGTGACGGCCGCCGGTCTTCGACTGCGCGGGAACATTTGTCCAAGACTGGCGGCCGGCCGCGCGTGCATAGTCTCCGCATGAGTGAATACGACATTGAACGTTCGCATGGGATGCACGTGGTCCATGACGGCTCGCGGCAGGCGCCACCGTTGTTGCTCATCCACGGGTCGGGGGCCTCGGGCGGTTTCTGGGGTCCGGTGGTCCCGGCGCTGGCCGGTCACCATCACGTCATCCGGGTCGACCTCCCGGGTTGCGGCCAGTCCCCGCCCGCGCCGTCGTATGACGTGCCCGCGCAGGCGGGTCAGGTGGCGGCGCTGCTGGACAACCTCGGGCTTCGTCACGTCGCCGTGGCCGGGCACTCCAGCGGCGGCTACGTCGCCACCGCGCTGGCCGAGCAACGTCCCGACCTCGTGGGTTCGCTTGCGTTGATCAGTAGTGGCCCGAGTCCGGATGCGCTCCTCCGGCAGCCGTTCATCCTTCGGGTGCTGCTGGCCCCGCCGCTGGGCCCGCTCATGTGGCCGAGGCGTTCGGATGCGATGATCCGCAAGGGGATCAGCGCGACGGCCGTTCGCCCCGTGGACCTCCCGGCCGACGTGGTCGCCGATGTACGGGGCATCACCTACCGCGTGATGAGGACGGTACTGCGCCAGAACACCGCGTACATCGCCGAACGGAGCGTGCCCGAGCGGCTCGCCGCCCTCGGGGTCCCCGTGCAGGTGATCTTCGGTGCTGCCGATCCCCGTTGGGAGCCGTCGTCGGCGCGCCGATACGACGCGGTGCCGGGCGCGCGGGTCGAGCTGCTACCCGGTGTCGGGCACCTACCCATGCTGGAAGCGCCCGAGACGATCGGCAAACTGCTGCTGGACTTCACGGCGGCGGGGCCGACGACGACCCGTGATCCCTGATGCCTAGACTGGCCATGTGTTGCCTGCCGGAATGCCATCTGACCAGGCGTGGGTGGACATCGCAGTCCCACGCCCGTCGGTTCGGCTGCCGGGGGTCAGCATGGCCGGGTTCTGCCATCGCGCCCCGGCCTCGGTGGACATCTCCATGATCGCCTACCCGTCCGTCACCCTGCTCGTCGATCTGGGCGAGGGAGAAGGTATCGTCTACGAAGCCCCTGGCCGGCACGAGCGCGGCAGCGTCGTCGCCGGGCTACTCCCCGGCGATCTCCAGGCAACTGGCCGGGGAGCCGGACAGTTGCTCCAGATCCGGCTGGATCCGGTCGCGGCGGCTGCGTTGCTGGGCGGCGCATCGGCCGAGCTCAGCGGGACGGTGGCAGCCCTTGAGGACGTCTGGGGCCGCGACGCCGGGCAAGCCGAGGACAGGCTGCGCACCGCCACGTCGTGGGACGAACGCTTCACGATAGCGGTGGACATCCTGGGCCGGCGGCTGGGCGACCACCCGCCGGTCGACCCCCAGGTCGCCCACGCCTGGCGGCGGACGCTGTCCAGCCGGGGCCGGGTGCGGGTCGACGGCCTGGCGGATCCTCGCTCAGGGTGCCGCGGAGCGGTTCGCAGGGCTCGCTCCAGCCATTCCACCCGGCGGGGGCTGCGTCGCTGGCCGGTCAGCTCTTCACCGTCGTGACCCTTTCAAGATCATCCCCATGTGGGTTTTGGGCTTATGTGGGCTGTTACCTGACAGGCCAATCCGGCTACGACAAACGCCCGCACAGGGCCCTGCCCCTCCTCAAACGAGCGATCCGAGCCCTGGCGCAAGACACCGCCTGCGGACCAACTCCATATGGGTCGCCGACTCCCACCCCCGTCGAGTGGATCCGACCCCGCCCTCCGCCCGACCGTCTCCGACCCGAACACGATCAAGCAGGCCATGGGACACCAGCTCACCGCCCTACTTGGCCAGCTCGAAGCGACCTGCACAGCCGAGCAGAACCTGGCTACCCTCGTGGAGGAGGCCTTCACCCAGCACCCCGACGCCGAAATCATCACCAGCTTCCCCGGTGTCGGCCCGCTGGTCGGCGCCCGCATCCTGGCCGAGATCGGTGACGACCGGACCCGCTTCGCCGACGCTCGCGGCCTGAAGGCCTATGCCGGCTCGGCACCGGTCACCCGAGCCAGCGGCAAGTCGCGGCACATCATGACCCGCAAGGTCAAAAACGACCGCCTGGCCGCCGCCGGCTACATCTGGGCTTTCGCCGCATTACGGCCCTCACCAGGGGCTCGGGCGCACTACGACCGTCGCAAAACAGCCGACGACGCCCATACCGCAGCTCTACGGCACCTGTTCAACCGCCTGATCGGCTGCCTCCACCACTGCCTCCAAAAGCGCCGAACCTACGATGAATCCGTCGCGTTTCCACCTCGTCTCACAGCCGTGGCTTGACACCACAACGTGCTCGGATGTCTGAGGACACGTTCGGGAGTGGAAGGCCAACCTGGCCGCCTCATGGCATAGATGAACCCGGGTACCCATCGTCTGGCCGGCTCGCGCGTCCTCGCGGGTGAGCAGTCCCCGACTTGACGAGTCGCTTGAGTCGGTCGGCGAGAATATCTGAGGCGATCCCCTCGATTGAGTTGGCCTGCAGCTCTCGGAAATAGCGGCGGTCTCCGAAGACGATGTCGCGCAGGACGACCTGGCCACGGGTCAGTCGGCGGAGCCGATGAGGTACACGCACGGATCGAGCGGGATCGGGTGTACGTGCTCGCCTTGCGTGAGGGCCATGTCCCAGTGACCTGCGGGTCGGCCCATCGGCTAAGCCCGGCTGGGAGTGGGTAAGCGATGTGCACAACGGGCAAGCCCAGCGCCTCGCCCGACTCGGCTGACCGACGACTACGTGACGCTCCCCCAGGTTCGGATTCCTTTCGGACCGAGTCTGGGGGCAGTACCGTTCGAGACAGAGCGGCTCGGCCGGGACCCCGTCTCACCGGCCCGCCGCCTCCTTCACCCACAAGACCACCGAACGCTTGAGGACATCACGCTCCATCTCCGGTTCAGTGCGTTCCTTGGCCCACTCAGCCCGCTGCCGGCGCAGCCGGACCAGTTCCTCTCGCTCGGACTCGGTCAGTTCCCCAGCGGTGTCCTGTTCACGGGCCGGGCGGTCCATCTGCGTCCAGTTGGCCAGCGTGCCCGCGTTGATCCCCAGGTCCTTGGCGACCGAGGCGATCGATTTCCTGGTCTCGTGCACGATGGGGTCCCGGTAGCAATGAAGAAATTTCCAACGGATACGCAGGTCGGAGCCCCTGTAAGGGCCCTCAGCACGGCCAGGAAGATAGGCCGCTGACCTGCATATCCGTTGTCTCCTGCGCCGTTACTACGGAGACCCCCTGTAGCTGCGCGGATGACGAGTACCGGATGCCACGGGCCGGCCTGGCGTGTCGCGGTTGCGGTCAGTAGACGATCGACACGATCTGACAGGCGGCTTCGCCCAGTTCACGGTCGCCGTCGATGCGGACACGGGCCAGGGCGGTGTCCGGCTGGATGCCACGGGTGCACAGCCGCCAGGCGGTCTCCGTGTCCAGGCGGACGGCCGCGGCGGGGCGTGCGGGGTCCGGCTGGGCGAGGGACCAGCCGGGTCCGGTGGCCGTCACGGTCCAGGTGCCCCCGGCCGGGCCGTCGATCCGCACCTGGATCTGTGTACCGGACGGCGCGGCGACCTCGCGCAGGGTGTGCGGCAGGGCCCGCATGAAGGTGTCCAGGACCACGGACAGGAATCGCGGATCGGGGTCGGTGTCCTGGCCGGCTGCGTGGCGGATCTGCTGGCGGTGGGTCCAGAACTCGGTGAAGTCGCGGGCGCTGTCCAGCCACATCGGCGCCGGATCAATACCGGCCCAGGACACCCCCAGCGACAGGCTGTTGGGGTCGGTGGCCTCGAAGAACCGGGCGACCTGCCCGCCCACCACATCGAGTGTGTCGCTGAGCGCGGCCGGGCTCACCCGGCGGTGGGCCTCGACCCATTCCTGGTTGACACGGTGGATGAACGCCTCCAGGCTCTCGCCCGGCGCGAAGGCAGGCCCGTCCCGGTGGCCGTCGCGGTCCCGGGCCAGGCGCCCGTAGAAGTCCCCCAGGACGTGCGCGGCTAGATCCCGCACAGTCCAGCCCGGCACCGCCTCCTGGCCCCAGTCCGCGGGCGCCAGGCCGCGCAACGTGGCCATCAGCGCGGCCTGTTCAGGCGCGAACAGGAAGCGGGCATCGATCGGAGTACCGAGCCACGAGGGGCTCGGCACGTCAGTGATCCGGGAGTTCATGGCTCAAGCCTGCCAACCGAAAGACCCGATCACCACCGAATACCTCATCCAAGCCGATCATGCCGCACTCCCGGCCGGGCCGCGACGGCTCGGCCGCGGCGACCGGCCGGCCGCCTCGTGCTCGGACGTCATCGCGGCCGCGGTGGCCGCGCTGCTGGAGCACCGGGGCTGCCAGCTCGGGCGCGCACCGTGCCGGACGGAGTGATCGCCCACATCGCCATCGACCGGGCCCGCCGCCGCGGCGCTGCCGTGCCCCTCGGCCAGCGCCCACCCCCCGGCCGAGTCGCGGAAGGTCAGCTTGGCCACATCCACCACCAGGCGGCTGTGGCCGCGGACCAGGGCGCCGCTCGGCCCGGTGTCACGCTCCGGTCGGCGTCAGGGGTGCCGGCATGCCGGTTCGGCCGGTGTCCGGCCCGCCGGAGGCGTCGATCAGAAGGCGTGCGACGGCCTGGGCCTGGTGGGCGGTCTCGGGGGTGGCGAAAATGCCGGCAGTGGCCATGGCGCCGTTCACGAGGATCGACAGCTGGTCGGCGACGTCCGCGGGCAGGCCCGCCGCCGCCACGAGCTCGCTGAAGTAGTCCGTCACCGCGCACTTGTGGACACGGGTGATGTCGGCGATGCGGTCGGAGACGCTTCCCATCTCGCCGAAGGCGTTGATGAAGAAGCAGCCGCGGAATCCCGGCTGGCTGAACCAGTTGTAGAGGTAGTCGAAGACGGCCAGGATCCTGTCCACGGGGGCGCTGGCGTGGGAGTCGACATATCGGATGATGGCCGCGCGGGCATCGATGTCACGCTGGCGAAGCACCTCGTGTATCAGTTCGTCCTTGGACGCGAAGGTCGCGTAGATCCGCTTGAGCGGCACACCCGAAATATCACGGATGGTGGCCATATCGACCGCGTGCACACCGCGTTCGTTGAAGAGCGCGTCGGCCACCCGCATGATCCTCACTCGATCCATTTCGTTGCCCAACCTCGTCACCTCCCTGCGAGGATCGTCGTTCTCTTGTGCCGTGTGGGCGTCAGGTCGGCGCCGGTGTCGGCTCGACACCGACGATCTTTACGGGCGGCGCGTCCGGGGGGACGACCGGCCCGGGCGCGGTCTCACAGATCCGGTTCCGCGTTGACGGGCAGCCGGAGCACGAAGCGCACGCCTCCGGCCGGGGTTCCCTCGACGGTCAGGGTGCCGTGATGGGCCTGGGCGATTTCCCGGGCGATCGTCAGACCGAGCCCTGTTCCCCCGAGGTCACGGCTACGGGAGGTGTCCACCCGGGCGAACAGATCGAAGATCCGGGCCCGGTCGGCCTCGGGCACGCCCCGGCCGTCGTTGGTCACGGTCAGCTCGGCGGCGCCCGCTTCGTGGCGCACTTGCACCAGCACCAACCGCTCGGCGTGCCGGTGGGCGTTGTCCAACAGGTTGCTGAGCACCCGGCCGATCTGGTCCTCGACGGCGTCGACGGTGACGTACGGGTCCATGCTGAGCTGGACCCGGTCCTGGTCGCTCCGCCGGGAGATCTCGGCGTCGACCAGCCTCGCCAGATTCACCGGCTGCGTTCTCGCCGGCCACGCGGTGTCCAGGTGGGCCAGCAGGAACAGGTCGTCGACGATCGCCTGCAGCCGGTCGAGGTTTCTCAGGGCGCGCTCCAGCACTCCGTCCATGTCGATCTCCTCCGAGTGCAGCCAGGCGTCCTCCAGCTCGGCACGGAGCCCGGCGAGGGGCGTGCGCAGCTCGTGGGAGGCGTCGGAGGTGAACTGCCGTTCCCGCTGGAGCGCCCGCTCCAGCCGTTCTTCCATGTCCTCGAGACTGCATCTCAGATCGTCCGTCCTTCGGGCGCGGTCGCCGGAAGGACGGGGTTCGAGCTGAACAATCTGGTCGATGAACGGCGCCAAGGGCTGGCATTGCGACATGACAGTTTCCCTTTCTGGCAAGGATTGGGAGCTTTGTCCCGTTATCACACGGTATGAGAATGATGGTTCTCAAACAAGATGAGATGCCAGCATTCAGGTAAAACTCCGGCATGCGGGGAGCCGGCCCGCCGGAGGCCCGCGGACACACCGCCGGCGCACCGCGCCGGCACGGAGCCGACAAGGTGTGGCTGAGCGAGTCGGAGATCGCCGCCGTCTACCGGCGCCGCGACTACGGGGCGCTCCTGCGCATCGCCTGGCCGACCTGCCCGAGCCGCCGCCGGCCACCGCGGCCCAGAGCGGTCCCGCCTGCCCTCAGCCCCCGGGGCCGCGGTCGGGCCGTTACCCAGCCGCTACGTCAGGTCGGCCCGGTGATCGATTCTTCCATCCCCGGGCACCGGGTGAGGTTCTGCCAGATCGGGCCGGTGGCCGCGCGGGCTCCATCGCCCTGGTTCACCGGCGCCATCGCCCGCCGGTCCGCCCCCGACCGTGCAGACCTCGGCCGCCTGCTGGCCCGCTTCGCCGACGACGTCACAGCTCACCTGACCCTCCTTGAGGACAGGTGAGCTTGTGGATCGTCCTGGCCGTCGGCGGCGCAACGGCGGAGCCGGTCTGGACGAGCACCGGGTAGTTGGCGCGGAACACGTTGTGCGGGTCGCGGGCCCGCTTGATCTCCCGCAGCCGCGCGAGCGCGCTGCCGGAGAAGGACTGAGCCGCCGTCTCACCAGGAGACAGCATGGTGTACGGCTTGCGGCCGCTGATGTAGGCCTCCAGGTCGGCCACGACCTCGGCCTGTTTGGCGCGCGTCGCATCGGCCACGTGCGGCAGGCCGAGACCCAGCAGGCCGAGCAGGTACGGCTCAGCCGCAGCGCCGCTCGCACCGGCTCCGCCGTACAACTCGGAGAGCGCTCCGCCCAGGTGTCTGATCTGCACGTTGATGAGTGGTTCGACCGGCTTGGCGAGCAGGAGCTCCACCGCGTCCGCGTCCAGGCCGGTGAGCAGCTCCGCACGAGTGATGGAGGGGGCCGGATCGGTGGGCTCGGCGGTGATGTCACCCAGGTCGGCAACCGGGACGACGCCGCGGCTGTCGAAGATCGCACCCTCGATCTTGTCGACGCGCGCCAGCAGGTCCTCCCCCAGAGCAGCCTCACCCAGGTAGACCAGATCCAGCGTGACCATCGGCGACGCGCCGGGCGGCTGGAGCCGGTTGATCCAGACACTGAGTTCACGCGGCGCCTCGGCGGTGATCTCCAGGAACGCGTCGTACACCTCTCTGGTCCGGTGCTCCGGCCAGATGACGCGCCCGCCGTACATGGTGGGCACGGGGTACAGCTCGAGTTCGAGGGCGGTCGCCACCGCGAAGTCCCCGCCACCGCCGCGCAGCGCCCAGAACAGCTCGGGATCGGACTCGGCGGTCACCCGGCGCGGCTCGCCATCGGCGTCCACGATGTCGACAGCCCGCACGCTGTCGGAGGCGAAGCCGTACTTGCGGCTGAACCAGCCGACCCCGCCGCCCAGGGTGTAGCCGGTCACGCTGACCCCCGGCGCGCTGCCGGCCAGGCCGGTCAGACCCAGCGGACCGGCCGCCGCCAGCACCTGCCCCCACTTCACGCCCGCGCCCACCCGGGCCACGCGCTCCTCCGCACGTACTTCCACCTGGTTCAGCAGGCCGGTACGCAGCAGGATCAGGCCTTCCACATCGCCGGAGGCGCCATGCCCGCTCGGCTGCGCGGTCACCGTCATGCCCGCCCGCCGCGCGTAACGCACGAGCGCCGCTACGTCATCGGCATCCGCGGCCTCCACCACGGCCGCGACCGGCTGCCTGACGGTGAGGTTCCACGCGGTGGCCGCCTGCTCAAAGCCGTCGTCATCAGGCAGGAGCACGCGCCCCTTGAGGACACCGCGCAAATCGTTGATCGTCATAGTCGTCTCCCTTTTTCGAGTTCTCGGAAATGCGCCTGCCGGACCACGCGGTTTACGCGACGAGCAGGAGCACACTGATCGCCGGCATCACCACGGCGGTGGCGGCGTGGATGCCGAAGCCGGCAAAGGCTGCGGCGCCCAGAAGACTCGGGCGCCCATGAAGATGACGCCCGCGCCGATCAGTCCGGCGAGCACAGTGGCGATGTCGCTGAGCATGAGTTGCCCCCTCAATCCCCGATTGGCCCTCGGCGGGGCGATGGCATCAGGCGGGCTGCGGGGCGGGCGTCGCCGGAGCGGCCGCGACCTTACGGGTCTCGCGCATCATCAGCAGGCCGTTGATCAGGATCAGCGTCGCGGTCAGGCCGTGGACGCCGAGCGCGGTGGCCACGGAGCCGTGGTGGGCCAGCACGTTGGTCATGTCGCCGTACGCGGCGAGGGCCTCCACCAGCAGCACCCAGCCCAGCGCCCGGCGGTGGCCCGTCACCAGCAGGATGCCCAGGACCAGGGCCAAGACGACGTCGCGGATTCCCTTGATGATCAGGAAGCCGTCGCCGTCGCCGGACGGCCAGCTCGGCAGGCCGTAGCCCGGCGCCACCGTCTCCGGGCTCAGGATGAACTCCGTCCCGAACCAGAGGATGAAGAGGATGAAGGCGACGGCCAGGACGGTGTTGATCTTCTTCAGCGACATTGTTCTTCTCCTTGCGAGTCTTGGTGAGCTTGGTGGAGCTTGGTGAGTCGTGTGGGGCCTGATCAGGCCGCGCGGACGCGGCTGATGTGGCGGGCGTAGCGGGGGCGGCCGATGATGTGCCAGATGCCGCGTACCGGTGCGGAGAGGGCGGACAGGAGCGTGGCGCGCTCGCCGGCTCCGGCGGTGGCCTCCCACGCCGGGACCGCGGTGTCCAGCCGGGTCAGCGTTGCCGAGATGCGTTCGTGCTGGGCCTCCATGCGCAGGACGATGTCCGCCTCCAGATCGACCCGGGACAGGAGCGGCGGCCACAGCAGCTCGTCCTCGCCCTCGTGGTGGTTCTTCAGTCCCAGCCGGTAGTCGCGGAAGTGGTCGGCGATCACCTTGGCGCGAGCGGTGTCACCCGGGGCGACTGCCGCGACGAGTTCCATCAGCAGCCGCGACTCGCGGCGGAGGGCGCGGTGGACGATCTCCATGTCCCGGGTGTTGACGCTCATCTGTTCCTGCCCTTCGTCTGTTCGATGTGCTCAAGACTGCTCCCGGGGTTTTGGAAGGCACTTGGAGTCGATTTGGAATGGGTGAGGCGACCGCGCGTACGATGTGCCACGTCATGGTCTTGATCCGGGTATTGGGCTCGTTCGCGGCCGAGGCCGGCGGCGAGCCCGTTCCCCTCGGCGGACCGCGGCAGCGCGGCGTGCTGGCCCTGCTGGTGGCGGCGCGCGGGCAGGTCGTGCCGGTCGACCGGATGGTCGAGGACCTGTGGCGCGGCGAACCGCCGTCGCGCGCCCTGGTGTCGTTGCAGGCGTACGTTTCGAACCTGCGCCGCCTGCTGGAACCCGGCCGTCCGCCGCGGACCCCGGCGCGCCTGCTGGTGAGCGCGTCGCCCGGCTACGCACTGCGGTTGCCGCCGGGGGCGGTGGACGCATGGCGCTTCGAGGAGCTGCTCGACGAGGCCCGTAGGCTCGCCGATCCCCGTGCCGCCCGCGCCCGGCTGGACGAGGCGCTGGCGCTGTGGCGGGGCCCCGCGTTCGCCGAGGTCGCCGATGAGCCGTGGGCCGCCGCCGAGACCGCCCGGCTGAACGAGCTGCGCCTGGTCGCCCGCGAACTGCGCATCGCGGCGGGACTGCGGCTCGGCGACCCCGCGGCGGTGGTACCCGAGGCGGAGGGCCTCACCCGCGACGCTCCCCTGCGCGAGGAGGGCTGGCGCATGCACGCCCTCGCGCTGTGGAGCAGCGGCCGCCAGGCCGACGCCCTGGCCGCGCTCCGTCGCGTCCGCGCCGTCTTCGCCGACGAGCTGGGCCTCGACCCCGGCCCGGACCTGGTGGCCCTGGAAGAGGCGATCCTCACCCAGCGCGCGGACGTCCTGCGCGCGGCTGCCCCTCCCTCCCGCGCGACTACGCCCCGGCCCCGGGCAACCGCGCCGCCGCCTCCGGACAACGGGCCCGGCGCGACAGCATTCGTGGGGCGGGAGGGCGAGCTGGCGGCGCTGGTGGCGGCAGCCGGGGAGGCCGCCGCCGATGGGGCGCGCGTCGCGCTCGTCACCGGGGAGGCGGGACTCGGCAAGTCGGCGCTGCTGGAGCACCTCGGCGCGCGACTCGGACGGGACGGGTGGCTCGTGGCCGCCGGGTGCTGTCCCGAGGTTGACAGCGCGCCGCCCGCGTGGGCGTGGGTCGAGGCGCTGCCGAAGGTGGCCGTGAGCGTTCCTCCGGGGGAGTTCGCGGACGACCTGGCGCCGCTGCTCTCCGACTCCGCGCCAGTGGGCGGTGACGCGACGGCAGGGCGGTTCCGGCTGCGGCAGGCCGTGTGGAACTGGCTCGCGGCGGCCGCCGCCGACCGGCCGGTCGCCGTCGTCCTGGACGACCTCCACTGGGCGGACGCCGCCACGCTGGAACTGCTCGGCGGCGTCGTCGGCGTGCGGGCCCCGATCCTGGTCGTCGCGGCGTACCGCGCGGACGAGAGCGAGCGCCTCACCGACACGCTCGGGTCCCTGGCCCGCACCGCGCCGCTCCGGCTGGACCTGCCCGGGCTGGAAGGCGACGCCGTCGCGGAGCTCGTACGCGCCGAGTGCGAGGCCGACGACGCGACCGTGGCCGGGATCGCCGAGCGGACCGGCGGCAACCCGTTCTATGTGCGGGAGAGCGCGCGGCTGCTGAACGGAGAGGGCGCGCTGGTCGCGCTCTCCGAGGTCCCCGAGGGCGTACGGGACGTGCTGCGGCGCCGGCTGGCAAGGCTTCCCGAGAGCGGCGTGTCCGTCCTGCGGCTGGCGGCGGTGGCCGGCAGGGAAAGCTCGGTGGACGTGCTCGTGCAGGCCGCCGACTCCGACGAGGACGGCGTGCTGGACGCGCTGGACGCGGGCGTCATCGCCGGCTTGCTCGACGAGCCCGGGCCCGGGCGCGTCCGGTTCGTCCACGCGCTGGTCAGGGACACACTGGTCGCCGACGTCAGCCGGTTGCGAGCCACCAGGATGCACGCCCGGATCGCCGCCGCCCTGGAGGGCACCGGCGACGTCGCGGCGCTCGCCCATCACTATGCGCGAGCGGGATCACCGAAGGCCGTCGGCTATTGCGTACGGGCCGCCGAGCTGGCCGAGGCGCGCTACGCCCACGACGTGGCGGCCGCGCTCCTCACCGACGCCGTCACCAACTCCAGCGAACCGGACGAGCGCGTCGACCTGCTCGGCAGGCTGCTGCGCACGCAGATCAGGGCCGGGGACGTCGCCGCGGCCAGGGAAACGCGCGAGCAGGCCGTGGAGTATGCCGAGTCGATCGGCCGCGACGACCTGATGATCGCCGCGTTCACCGCCTGGACCGAGCCCACCCCCTGGCTGGCCCGCACGTACGGCACGGTCGACCGTCCCATCGTCGGCCGCCTCAGCCGCCTGCTCAAGCGGACCGGCCTCGCCCCCGACGTGCGGTCCCGCCTCCTCACCTCGTACGCCAACGAGCTGGTGGGAGAGGACGATCCGACGGTCATGGCGGCGGCGCGGGAAGCACTCGACCTCGCCACCGATCCCCGCCTCCGGGCCGCGGCGCTCCTGGTCCTCGCCCACGACCCTGGGCGGGAGGAGTACTCCCGCGAGCTGGTGGAGATCGGCGTCGAGCACGACCTGCCCGTCTACCGCGTGACCGGTCTGCTCAACCAGGCCGTGAACGCCGCTGCGGCCAACGACCCGGCGACCATGCGCCGCGTGACCGGGGAGATGCTCGACCTCGCCCGCGCCTACCGGATGCCGGAGGCGATCGGTGTCGCCGAGATCGCGCTGGCGACCCTGGTGCTCATCGAGGGCCGCTACGCCGAAGCCCACCGCCTCTACACCGAGGCCACCGGACGCCTGGAACGCGCCGGATCGGTGCACGCCTCGGGCTTCCTCCGACTCGCGCTGGCGGTGATCTGGCTGAACGACGGCACGCTCGGCGACCACCTGGACGACGTGCTCACTCTCCACGAGGCGCTCGGCCCGATGGTCGCCGACCTGCTCACGCTCGCCCTCCACGCCGCCGGCCGCAGCGACGAGGCACGCCGGACCCGCACGTCACCGAGCCCGATCCGGCCCGACTTCTTCTTCACCTTCCTGACGAGCCTGCGCGCGACAGCGATCGTCGCGCTGAACGACCGCGACGCCGCCGAGGAGATCTACGCGGACCTGCTCCCCCACCGCGACGATCCCCCGGCCGGCGCGGTGAGCCTGTCGCTGGCCCTGCGTCCGGTCGCCCACACGCTCGGCGAACTCGCCCTCCTGCTGGGCCGCGGCCACGAGGCCGCCGCCCACTTCGCCCAGGCCGCCACCATCGCCGACCGGTGGAACGCACCCCACTGGGCCGCCGAGGCCCGGTCGCGAACGACCACCTAGTCTCTGCCCACGGCCCCGCACATGTGTGACACAGAACTTGGATCACCTGTCACACTGCCCTGCGTCGGCTCGCGTCCGCCCAGCACGCCGTCCGCCGCGGCGGGAGTGACTCGGCAACGTTATGTCTCACATCCCCCCGGGAGGGAGGTCATCGGGGGTCCGTCGCCGCGTTCCCCGGCCGGTCCGGCTCATCCGGCGCCTGCACCCTCGCGGCCGTGGTCGAGCGCTACTTGGACCAGATCCAGACCGCCACCACCCGCGCCAGCTACGACGAGACCCTCGCGCGCCTGACCGACATCGCCGGTGGCGCCAGCCCCGTCGCCGACCTGACACCCGACGACTTCGCCGCGGTGATGAAGCACTGGGACAGTGCGGCCGCCGCGACCTGGAACCGCACGCCCGCGGCTGGACGCTCCACCAGCAACGCATCACCGCTGTTCAAGATCTCAGCGTAGACCTCCGCTGACCGCGGTAGCCGTGGATCTTCCGAGGGCGGTCGTCGAGCTCGGGCAGTTCTTTCGGCTGGGCCGCAGCGCGCTGGATGCTCTGGCGTCGAAACGACGTCCGGCGACCAAGCTCGGGTGGGCCGTGCAGTGGGGCACGGTACGGATGCTCGGGGTGTTCCTGACCGATGACCCGCTGGCCGTTCCGCCGGGCGCGTTCATCGCTGAGCAGCTCGCGCTGGATCCGGCGCACTTCGCCGACTATGGCCGGCGGCAGCAGACGGTCTACGAGCACGCCCGGGAGATCCGCGAGTTGCTGGGCCATCGCGATTTCGGCGCGTGTGAGGCGGAGGTGCGCCGGTACGTGGCGGCCCGGGTGTGGGCCTCCAGCGAAGGACCGCGGGCGCTGTTCGACCGGGCGCGGGTGCACATGCTCAGGGAGCGCATCCTGCCGCCCGGTATGACGGTGCTGGTGCGGCTGGTCGGGGAGGTGCGGCGGGCGGAGAACGAGCGGTTGCACGCGCTGCTGTCGGGCCGGTTATCCGCTGAGATGCGTCGCGCGCCGGTGGGGCCCGTTCGATCCCGCTTGTAGGCTCCTTCCGGTGAGTGAGCAACCGCTTGATGGTGGCATGGAGCTGTCACCCGCCGAGGTCGAAGCCCTCGATGCCAGGTGGTCATCCTGTTGGACTCCGAGCGAGGTCGCGCAGCGCCTGGCCGGGATCTCCACGGCCTGGTGCGTGGCTGCGGGCTGGGCGCTGGATCTGTTCCGCGGCACGCAGACGCGCGAGCATGGGGACATCGAGATCGCAATCCCCGCCGCCGGCTTCCCCGAGGTCCGCGACCGCTTCCCCCGATACGCCTTCGACGCGGTCAGCAGTGGCCTCATCTGGGAGAACGCCGCACCGGACGTCCTGGCCGCCACACACCAGACCTGGCTTCGCGAGCCGACCACCGGCAACTACCTGCTCGACGTCTTCCGCGAACCGCATGACGGGAGCACCTGGATCTGCCGACACGACGAGACGATCCAGCTCCCCTACAGCGACATCATCCACCACAGCCCAGACGGCATCCCGTACCTGGCACCCGAACTGGTCCTGCTGTTCAAAGCCAAGCACGCCCGCCCCAAGGACCAGGCGGACTTCCGCGGCACCATCCCGCGCATGACCCCGACTCAACGCCGGACCCTGGCCGAACTCCTCACCCACGCGCACCCAGGACACCCCTGGCTCGCGGAGCTGTAACCGCGCCTCGTGCAGCTTCAGACCATGGATGGCCGGATCCCAAGGGAGCGGGCCGCCGACACCCCGTGGTCGCGGAGGTCATCGCCTGCTGAAGTTTCCATATGGGAAGCTCACGGAATTCGGCGGGCCCCGTCCCCGGCAGGCACCGACCCGCGACGCTGCCCCTATGACCGCCACTTCGCCGCCGGACCTGGTACGGCACTACTCGGGGTGCCGGTAAGAAACGTGTCATGAGCCCAAACGAGCGGCTCGCCAGTCCGAAGCCTCTCCAGAGCCTGCTTTGATCTTGTGCGAAATCGATGGGTTTTCTGACGGACCTTCTCCGCGCGTCTGCTACGGCATCAGTGGTGGGGCGCAATGGAACGAATGTATGGTGGCCGCCCGATCGGTGTTGAGCATCCGCTTTCGGCGGGGAGTCGTCCCAACGTCGTGTCCGGGCTGGAGTTCGCTGTGTGGCTCATCCGGTCACCGGGACGGTCCGGCCCCTGACGGGCGCTCCACCGCGAAGTACTCGACCGTGGTGTGAGCGAGGATTGATACCAGATGTCGACAGGTGCGGCTCCAGCCGCCCGAGCCGGAAAGGCCGTGTCAGTGAGTCTTGAGACCAGGGTGTCCGGCTGGTGAGGAGATCGGGATGCTTCGAAACGGCAAAAGCAGTACTCGCAAGATTGCCAGGTCCGCTGCCCGCCCTTGCCCTGAAGCACCGGGAGCTGCTGAAGTTCGCGGTGGTGGGTGGAACATCGTTCCTGGTGGACAACATGGTGTTTTACGGGCTGAAGCTAACTGTTCTGGAACCGAAGCCGGTGACCGCGAAGGTCATCGCGGTGCTCGTGGCGACGATCGTGTCCTATGTGCTGAACCGTGAATGGTCGTTCCGGACCAGGGGCGGTCGCGAGCGCCATCACGAGGCGGCGCTGTTCTTCTTGGTCAGTGGCGTCGGTCTGGTGCTCAGCTCCGTGCCGCTCTGGATCTCCCGGTACGTGTTCCTGCTGGAGACCCCGGACGTGAGCCTGGTCACCCAGGAGATCGCCGACTTCATGAGCGCGCAGGTCATTGGCACGCTGATCGCCATGGTCTTCCGTTTCTGGGCGTTCCGGAAGTGGGTCTTCCCCGATGAGGAGGCCGACCCCGGCCGCGTGCGGCTAGCTGTACTCGATCATGAGGTTGGTGACAGTCGGCTGATCGACGGAAGACCGCCGAGTGCGCTGTGACGCCGTGGGGTGTTGTAGTAGTCCATCCATGGTCCCAATGCCACGGCGTGTCACCAACCTGCCAGCCAAGTACATCAGCGCCTAAAGGACCATCGCGCCGAGACCTGTCCTACTTCGGTTGATGCTTTACACCCCTTCGGCTGACCTGCCTCCTGTGATCGTTGACGATCACGCGGGGAGGCCGGGCTGGCCGGGCGCAACGCCGCGCCGGCCGAGCAGGTGGCCGAGCATGCCAAGCATGACGCCGCCGAACGTCGGGTGACCGACCTGTACACCAAGGCCGTCGAGCAGCTCGGCCACGAGGCGGCCGCGGTGCGGCTGGGCGTGGATGATCTCAGTATCCACATTCAGTTGATCTTTGTCTGTGAGTCTGTGTGCCAGGCGAGCATCCGGGTGGTGAACCACGCCTGGGAGATCAGCAGTTCGTACATGGAGCATGGCCCTCATTGGGTGAAGTACAGAGCCCGGTGCCGCGGGTCAGCGGAGCAGACGTAGATCCCGGCGTCCGCGGCGTCGTCCACGAGGAAACCGGTTGCCTCCCGGGCGAGCGTGTACTCCTCCGTCTCCCCCACCAGATGCTGTCCTGTCACGCTGCACAGGTACGTGTGCGGGTTCTCCGATACGAGCGGCAGGTCCTCGTAGGAGTCCACCTGGAGCAGGAGGACGAGAGGCGCGCTGCACTCGGGGCAGTCCATGCTCTCGGGCATGTCGGTGGAGGCCCAGGACTTGCTGCCGCCGACCTTCCAGCCGGCCGTGAGGCTCTTCTCCCAGTAGAGGTCGTCAAGCTCCTCCCCGTTCTCCAGCTGTTTCCGGAGTCCGGCGGGCAGTTCCTCCCACCAGGGGTACTCGACGATCAGCTCGGGATGCACGGTGCAGGGCCGGGGGACCTCGTCCCACTGCCCGTTCCAGTGCTCCCAGGGGTCAGGCTGCGCCCCCGGCCCGTGCGCGACCTCGCCGGAGCGCCGCCAGAAGACCTGGCAGTGCTTGCCCTGGAACTGCGGTTCCGGCAGGGCGTGCGTCGTGGGGCACCACACGATCTGCACCAGGTCGGTTTCCTCGGGGAAGGGGATCTCGGGGACGTCGGCGGCGTACAACTGGGCCACGGACACCATCGGCACCGATCGTCCGCTCCCGTGGTCCGCGTCCGCGCAGTGCGGCCAGGGCTCGTCCACCGGCCAGAGCATCGGCCCGCCGACATGGCTGTCCCGGATGCCGGGCTCGCCGCGGCGCGGGCGGAGCCCGACGACCGTGCGGGCGAGCAAGGACAGTCCGGGCATGGCGGCCAGGAGACGGGCCAGGTCGTCCTCGCCCTCTTCGGGGGATCTGCGCGTGCCGGTCACGCGTGCATTCTTCTTGACTTGGTGTCCGCCCCGGAAACGGCGATCAACCACAGCGATCAAACCGTTATGGATCCCGAACAGCCCGACGCCCACCCGCATCGGAACGGCCGGTGCCGGAAACTCGAACCCCGGCGGCTCGCTAACACCACTGGCCGTTCGGTTGCTGCTCAAGGGCCCAAGCCGGGCCGCTACCGCAGATAATCGTGTCAGGTCAGCCGCTCCCGGCAGACTTCCGCTCTCGTCCCACCGGGTCACCGTCGTCTGGCAACCGCAGATACTCGGTGGTTATCTGCGGTAGATCGTCACGGAGCGTACAAGCGCACGATCCGGTTCCGATGTTCCTCACACCCCGACGACTTGCCCGCGTTCTTCCCGGTCTTGATCGTCAGCTTGCCCGCGATCTCCGGCACGGGCCCGCCCGGTGCCTGCCGCTACTGGTGACGCGGCCGGGGCGGGCGCGACGGCGGGGGCGGGATGGTGGCGATACCGGGCGCGGGTTCGGGCCACACCAGCAGCACGGGACACGGGGCGTGGTCGACGATGAAACGGCTGGCCGGCCCTAGGCTGTGCGGTCCGAGGTGGCTGCGGTCGCCGTCGCGGGCGAGGACGAGCAGGTCGGCGTCCTCGGCGGCGGCGACGACTTCCCGCTCGATGCGGCCGGTGCGCTCGACGCGGGTGCACGGGCGACCCAGACGCTGCGCCGCCTCGGCGAGGAGCTCATCGGCGGAGGCTGCGGCCAACTGCTCCACCCGTGTGCCGGGGTCGCGCTCGGGGTGGCCGCGGCCCAGCAGCCCGGCGAACGCGCCGTGCGCCGCACCCGGGACGTCGGCCGGGGTGACATGGAGCAGCACGATGTCCGCGTCCTCGGGCGCGTATGCACGCGTGGCGTCGATGCCGGCGGGCCAGGTGCCCTCGGTGATCCAGGCGATGACTTTCATGGCGGTCAGCCTCCGATCAGGGTCAGCGAGGTCCACAGTGCCAGTACCGACAGCCCCAGCGTGGCGGGCACGGTGAACACGCCGAGCCGGGTGAACTCGCCGAGTTCGACCTCGCTGTCGTGTTCGTGCACGATGCGCCGCCACAGCAGCGTGGCCAGGGAGCCGGCGTAGGTGAGGTTCGGGCCGATGTTCACCCCCAGCAGGACCGCCAGGACCGCGCCAGGCCCGGACGGGGCGGTCAGCGGCAGCAGCACCAGCACGGCGGGCAGGTTGTTGATGACATTGGCCAGCACGGCGGCCAGCGCGGCGATGCCCAGCAGAGCCGCGAGGTCCGTGCCGCCCGGGATCAGGTGGCCCAGCCCGGCCGCGAGCCCGTGGTCGACGACCGCGCGGACCACGACTCCCAGAGCCAGGACGAAGGCGAGGAACGGCACCGCGGCGGCACGCACGATCGCCGCGGGCGTGGTGCGCCGCTGGACCAGCGCCCGCACGGCGAGCACGGCGGCGCCGGCGAAGGCCGCCCAGGCCGGATCGATCCCCACCGCGGAGGTCAGGACGAACCCGGCCAGCGTGCACGCCACCGTGACCAGGGCGAACACCGGCAGCTCGGGTGGCTCGGCGACGGCAGGGGCCTGAGCCCCGGCGTCCAGGTCGGTAGCGAAGAACCGGCGGAAGACCACGTACTCGGCCGCGATCGCCACCAGCCACGGCAGGGCCATCAGCACGGCGAACCGGGTGAAGCTCAGCCCGCTGGCGGCGAACGCCAGAAGGTTCGTGAGGTTGGAGACCGGCAGCAGCAACGACGCGGTGTTCGACAGGTGGGTGCAGGCGTAGACGTGCGGTTTGGACCGGGCGCCGAGCCGGGCGGCGGTGGCGAACACCACCGGGGTCAGGAGCACGATGGTGGCGTCCAGGCTGAGCACCGCGGTGATCACTGATGCGGCGGCGAACACCTGGACCAGCAGGCGACGTGGGCGACCTGCCGCGCTGCGGGCCATCCACGCTCCGCACGCGTGGAACAGCCCCTCGTCGTCGCACATCTGGGCCAGGACCAGGACGGCGGCGAGGAAGCCGATCACCGGTCCGAGCCTCGCGGCCTCGTCGCGGGCGTGGTCCAGCGAGATCGCTCCGGTAGCGATGACCACGCCTGCGGCCGGGACCGCGACGACCGCCTCCGGCCAGCCGAACGGGCGGATGACGGCGCATGCCAGCACCGCCAGGAGCAAAATGACGGAGACAGCCTCCGCCACAGATGAGTTCACCCCTAGATCTTCTCCCAGCCGTGTGATAAAGCGGCCAGCGCATCCACAGGAGGGTGAATCACCCCGGGCTGCCCTGCCCCAGCCAGCGCCCGGCATAGCGACGCGGCCGAAGGGGGTCCCGGTAGTAATCGCAGAAAATCCACCACGCCGACCATGACATCAGCTATGAATCGGTCTACGAGATCACCCACCGCCCCAGCGCCAGCGGCGAGCGCTACCTCGAGACCCTCTCCTGGCGCTATGTCGGCCCCCGGGAAGATGCTCGGCCAACGCGGCTACATCACCGTGCGGACCGACGACCTGCGCGACAGCCAGCCCACCACCGACGACGGCCTGAAATGGGGGGCCAACCTGTACAAGGTCGTCGAGCGAATCTATCCCTCCATGCGCGAGCGCGACCGTTATCGGACCCTCATCGCCGCGGCCCGTGAGAGCGCGCCGACCGTCGCGGTGCTGCTGGCCATCGGCGTGGCCGGCGGCCACCTGGAGTGGGACACCGACGAGACCGTCGCTCAAGCCGCCCACCGCCTGAGCCTGGACGGGGCCTGGACGCTGCGCAACAGGCAGTCGCTGCTCGGCATCGAGGAGGAGGTGCTGGCCGAGACGATGCGGTTGCTCGGCCAGCGTGGCGAGCCCCGCCGCTACGCCGCCAACTTCCTGGAGCACCGCAGTGCGATCTTGGCCGACCTCGACAACCGGGGCGTCGTGCTCGGCGGTCCGCTCTTCGACACCGAGGAGGTCGCCGAGCGCGCGGGGATCGCCTCTCGCACCCTCAACTCTTATCTGGCCCGTGACCAGGCTCCGAAGCCCGACCAGGGGGAGGGGACCCGCAAGCCGAAATGGAATGAGATCACCGTGACCGCGTGGCTTCTCACCCGAAAGAGTGCATGAGCGCCCGCGACATCCGAAGCTGCCAGGGTTTCTCAGCGCACGAGTACGGCTTGCGACTACACACCGCGCAGCCTTGGGTGCGGCCAGTCGGGCCGCCTCCCGGGTGGCTCTGTGTACAGGGCCCGGACCTCCTACAGCTACGGCGAGCCGCCACCCGCGGCCAATCTGAGGACTCTCGGGTGATATGCGAAGAGTTAGCTATCGGTTTCAGCACGTAGTCATCTCAGGTGGTGCATACCTTCCGGTAACCCCTCGGTCTTCTCGATGGCGATCGAGCCGATGGTGGCATAGCTCTGGGGAGGAGCTCCACGTGCGTACCGACTGGGAACAGGGTGAGCTGATCAGCGTGTGGACGCTGGTCGAGGGCGATTGGGACCTGGTCGGGGAGAAGATGGGGGCCGGCAGGCTCGGGTTCGCGTTGATCCTGAGTTCTACGAGATCGAGGGGCGGTTTCCCGCCTACCCAGAGGAGATCCCGGCGGCCGCGGTGGAGTACGTGGCATCGCTGGTAGCAGTGGAGCCGGGGCTGCTGGCGAAGTACTCCTGGCGGAGCCGGACCATCGAGCGCCACCGGGCGCAGATCCGCAAGAGGTTCGGCACCCGCCCGGCGACCGAGGACGATGAGGAGCGGCTGGCCCAGTGGCCGGCCGACATGGTGTGCCCGATCGAGACGAGCCGTGATCGCCTGGCCGACGCGGTCCAGGCCCTCGCGCGGCCGGAGCCGACGCGGCTGCGGCTGGAGCTCGTCTTCAGCCCGGACAACGCCGCCCGGGCCGCCGAGCTGGCCGCGCGGGAGAACGGCTGCTGTTCCTTCTTCGCCTTCACCCTCACCATCGCCGACGGCGGCCTGGCGCTGGAGGTGACGGTCCCGGCCGAGCACGTCGAGGTGCTGGACGCGCTGATCGAGCGCGGGGGTGTGCAACTGGTGGAGGCGCTGCCGCTCGACGCCTTTGCCGCCGAGCACCTGCCCGGCGCGCGCAACGTGCGGGCCAGGTGCCGGGGCTTGCCCTTCACCTGGCCTGACGAAATTCGGTCGTCATGGTGAAAGGCCAGCCCATGCCCCAGCGTCCCGGCGCAGGGGGGACGAGGAGCGCGGTCGGTAGGTCGTTCCTGCCTCAGCGGCTCACTACGGTCTCCTGCTCCACGCGCGACAGCTTCTCGGGATTGCGCACGTGGTAGGCGCCGGTGACGTAGCCGTTCTCCACGCGCACCGCCACCACTCCGTCGAGCTCCCCGTCGACACGGACGAGCAGCCCTGGGCCGCCGTTGATCTGCACCAGCTCGGTCGACCTTTCTGCGTCGCGTTTCCACCAGCCGATGGCCAGCAGGCGTGCCACGTTGTCGACCCCCACGACGGGCCGCAGCAGGGCATGCTTGATTCCCCCGCCGTCACTCAGGGCGACGACATCCGGCGCGAGAACATCGAGCAGGCTCTGCAACTCGCCGGTTTCGACCGCTTGCTGAAAGGCATGGAGTACGGCTCGGGTCTCGGCCGGGGAGGCGATGCCGCGTGGCCGGCGCGCGGCGACGTGGGCCCGCGCCCGGTAGGCGGTCTGGCGGACCGCGGCCGGGCTCTTGCCGACGGCTTCGGCGATCTCGTCGTAGTCCAGATCGAACACCTCGCGCAGGACGAACACTGCCCGCTCGATCGGCTGAAGCGTCTCCAGCACGAGCAGCATCGCCATCGAGACGCTCTCGGCGAGTTCGACGTCCTCGGCCACATCCGGCGCGGTCAGCAACGGCTCGGGCAACCACGGACCGACGTAGGACTCCTTGCGCCGGCCGAGCGCACGCAGCCGGTCCAGCGCCTGCCGGGTGACGATCCGCACTAGGTAGGCACGCTCCTCCCGCACGGTGGCCAGATCGACGTCCACCCAGCGCAGCCAGGTTTCTTGCAGGACGTCTTCGGCGTCGGCGGCCGAACCGAGCATCTCGTAGGCAACGGTGAACAGCAGGTTGCGGTGGGCGACGAACACCTCGGTGGCGGAGTCCGAGGAGCCCACGGACTCCATGGAGCCGGCGCGATCGAGCGGCTCGGCCGGGTCCGCACTTCGTTCGCTGCGCTTGCTCATGCCCGGCTCCCGCCTGTTCGCTCTTCGCACTGCCACACGCACGAGACGCCGACCCCCACCGCTCCGTAACACCCACGGTAGGTGGTCTTTGTCACATGGCCTCGCTGTTACGGCGCTCGGGGCGCCGGCGTCTCGTGGTCGTCAGAACGCCGCGCGAACGATCCGTACGGCATCACGGCAACAAACCACGAGCCGAAGGAAAGACCTCACCATGTCCACACCCACGACGACCGGCACGACGACCGAGCAGGAGGGCCTGCGGTCGCGTATGCCCAACCCCCTCCCCTTCCTTCCCGAGATGGCAGGAATCGCCGAAGGGCTGCACAAGGTCATCCGGAACGGCGCGCTGCCGCAGACCACCATCGGCCTGCTGCAGTTGCGCGCCGGGCAGATCCTCGGCAGCACGTACTTCACCATCCGGGAGACCGCCAACCTTCGCAGGATCGGGGACTCGGAGGAGCGCATCACCGCCGTGGCCACCTGGCACGACGCCACTTCCTTCACCGACGCCGAACGGGTCGCGCTGGAGCTGGTGGAGGCGGTCCTCACCCCGAACCCGTCCGGGGAGCGTGTCCCCGATGAGCTGTACGCCAAGGCGTCCGCGCACTACGACGACAAGGCGATGTGGACGCTCATCATGGCGATCGCTCACATCGGCTTCTTCACCCCCGCAGCCCTCATCGCCAAGCCGATCCCCGGCATGCCCCCCGGCCAGAACTACAGCGACTAGATCCTCCGGCCAGAACGACGGCGACCAGAAAGGCATGAGCATGAGCAAGATCGCAGTGGCCGGAGCAACCGGGCGGCTGGGCCGCCACGTCGTAGACGTCCTGGGTGAGCTGGGGCACCAGGTTGTGCCGATGTCCCGCGCCACCGGCGTGGACATCGTCACCGGCGACGGCCTGGCCGACGCCCTCACCGGCGTCGAGACCATCATCGACGTCGCCTCGTGGCACTCCTCCGATCAGGAAGCGGCGACAAAGTTCTTCCGCACGTCGGCCCGCAATCTGCACGAGTACGGGCAGAACGCCGGGGTCGCCCGGATCGCCATGGCGTCCATCATCGGCGTCGAGAACGCCACCGCCGGATTCCTCGCCGCCAAGAAGGTACACGAGGAGGTCCTCCTGTCCGGCCCACTGCCGGTCCGCATCCTGAGGGCCGCACAGTTCCACGAGTTCGTCGGTCAGCTCCTGGACTGGCAGCAGGGCGACGTCGCCTACATCCCGGCCCTGCCCTCTCAGCTCGTGGCCGGCCGCACCGTGGCCGAGACACTGGCCGACCTGGCCCTGAGCCACGACGCACCAGGCATACCGGTCCCCGAGATCGCCGGTCCCCGCAAGGAGACCCTGGCGGAGGCGGCCCAGCTCCTCGGCGCCCGCCGAGCGATCAAGGTCGTCGCCGCCGACGGCTCCGGCATGCCCGATGCCGAGATCGCCGCCGCCGGTGGGTTCCTGCCCGGCCCGCACGCCAAGCTCGCCGGACCCACTTTCCAGGAGTGGCTCGCCACCCAACCCTGAGCCAGCCGTACGGCAGAGCCTTGCCCCTGTTCCCGTGGACTCCGCGGGAACAGGGGCGGCGCCCGGACTCATCAGAAGGAGGCACGCTCATGCCTGTTACCACGATGGACACAACGACCGCACTGGTCCTCATCGACCTGCAGAACCTCGTCGCCGGCCTCCCCACCACCCCCTACACCGGCTCTGAGGTGGTGGCCCGTGCGGTCGAACTGGCTGACGCCTTTCACCACCACGGTGCACCGGTTGTCCTGGTCCGGCTCGCGGCCGGCGCGGACGGATCAGATGCCGCGCCAGGACGCACCGAGATCCCGCGCCCGCCTGGCCCCCTGCCCGTGGGCTGGGACGTCATCGTCGATGACCTGACCGGCCACCCCGGCGACATCACCGTGACCAAGCGCACCTGGAGTGCCTTCCACGGCACCGACCTGGACCTGCGGCTGCGCCGCCGCGGCGTCACACAACTGGTGCTGGCCGGGCTCGTCACCAGCATCGGCGTGGAGTCCACCGCCCGCGCCGCCTACGAACACGGATACCACGTCACGCTGGTGACGGACGCCATCGCCGACCGAGACGCGGAGACGCATCGCCACAGCATGGAACGGATCTTCCCACTCCTCGGCGAGCGCGGCTCCACCGCCGAGGTCATCGACCTGCTGGCCAAGACCCGCACCATCACCGAACGAAAGGACAGATGATGACAGAAGCGCTGGAATTGCCGTTGCACATGCGGCGGAACGGGCTCAACCCGGTCCAGGAACTGGCCCGGGCCCGCGACGGCGAGGGTGTGGTGCGAATGGAGACACCGTTCGGCATGCCCGCGTACCTGATCTGCCGCCAGGAGGACGTTCGCCAGGTGCTGGCTGATCCGGCCCGGTTCAGCAGCGCCCTGACACCGTTCCCGGGATCCGAGCGAATGAACGCCGACGAACGGGCCACGATGCAGGCCGGGCAACTGATCGGATTCGACCCACCCAAGCACACGCGGTTGCGCCGGATGCTCACCCCGGAGTTCACGCTACGGCGGATGCGCAGGCTCGAGCCGCGAATCACCGAGATCGTCCAGGCGGCTCTCGACGATCTGGAGCGGGCCGGCAAGCCGGCCGATCTGGTGAAGCACTTCGCGCTGCCGGTGCCATCGCTGGTGATCTGCGAGCTGCTGGGCGTGCCGCAGGCCGACCGCGAGGAGTTCCAGGAGCGTTCCGTGCGCATGCTGGACACCTCCTTGCCGATGGACCAGCGCGTCGCGGCGCAGCGGGAAGATCGCGCATACATGGCCGACCTGGTCGCCGGCGCCCAGGCTGATCCGGGCGAGGACACGCTCGGCATGCTGGTGCGCGAGCACGGCCACGATCTCCGTACCGATGAGCTGATCGGCATCGCGAGCCTGCTGCTACTGGCCGGACACGAGACCACCTCGAACATGCTCGGCCTGGGCACCCTGGCCCTGCTGCGGCACCCGGACCAGCTGGCGATGATCCGCGAGGATCCGGCCCAGATCGAGCCCGCCGTCGAGGAGCTGCTGCGCTGGCTGTCCATCGTGCAGTCGCTGCCGCCGCGCACGACCACGACGGACGTGGAGATCGCCGGGCACGCCATCCCCGCAGGCTCGCTGGTGATCTTTTCGCTTCCCGCCGCCAACCGCGACCCTGCCTTCATCGACGATCCCGAGACCCTCGACATCACCCGGGGAGCCGCCGGCCACGTCGCCTTCGGCCACGGCGTGCACCACTGCCTCGGGGCGCCGCTGGCCCGGATGGAGATGCGCATCGCCTTCCCCGCACTACTGCGCCACTTCCCCGGCCTCGCCCTGGCAGAGCCACACGAGCAGGCCGACTTCCGCACCTTCAGCCTCGTGTACGGCGTGCACACGCTGCGGGTGACCTGGTGAGCCCACAGCCGCCGGAAGCCGGCACCGCACCCACCCGATTCTTTGGCCTGATGAAGGCGGGCACGGTGTTCCTGGCCGCCGCGCTGCTGGTGCAGGGGATCACCGCCGGACAGCTCCTGTCCGGCGGCGCTGGCCGCCAGTTGCACCATGCCACAGGTGGCATCGTCTCGGTCGCGATGCTCCTGCAGATCATTGCCGCGTTCCTGGTATGGCGGACGGGCCACGGATCGGCGCGGTATCTGGCCGTCAGCGCGTTCCTGATGGTGCTGATCGGCGTCCAGTTCGTGGTCGGTTCGAGCGGCGACCTCGCCGTCCACGTCCCTCTCGGCGTGGCCCTGTTCGGCGCGGGCGCCGTCCTGATGGCACAGGTATGGTCGCCCCGCCCCGCTGACTGAGCTCACGGCCCAACTCGCCTACTCGGACCAGAACGACCTGGACCCAACCCGGCAACGACGCCGTTGACATAAGCCGGCTTGATCGCGTGTAGCAGGGTGGTTCGGTCTTACCGACGCCCCGCTGCGCGCGGCGACGCGCTTGATCACCATGAGGTGATCCTCCGTAGGGTCTTATCCAGGTCGGGCCGCCTCGGTGAATGTGCGTGGTAATGATCTATTATCACGTACCTGAGCGATCACGGCGGCGCGGCGGCCAGGAGAAGCCCTCGCCGGGACGGTGCGCGACTCCGGCACGTTATCGGGTACATCACAACAGAAGTCGCGCGGCCGGCATGAGCGCGGCGTCGAAGGTCGCCGCGCTGCGCGGAGGGCACGTCAGTCTCGCCGCGGCCGCCGACGCCTTTCTGGCCATCCCGCGCACGGCCAACCCGAACACCCGCCGCGCCTATGCCTCGGCCATCGACCGCGTCATCACCCGGCTCGGCCGTGACCGGCCGCTGGCCGAAGTGGCCGACGCCGAGATCGGAACCGCGCTCGCCGAGTTGTGGGGGGCGAGCGCGCCGGCGACCTGGAACCGCAACCGCGCCGCGGTCGCC
Organism: Streptosporangium sp. NPDC048886; assembly: GCF_055586905.1. Taxonomy (NCBI): domain Bacteria; kingdom Bacillati; phylum Actinomycetota; class Actinomycetes; order Streptosporangiales; family Streptosporangiaceae; genus Streptosporangium; species Streptosporangium sp. NPDC048886. The sequence goes on along the minus strand of NZ_JBVJHH010000049.1, from coordinate 21,544 downwards.
TCCTGGCTGCTCTGGTGTCACGCCAAGAAGCACTGGGCGGCGCCCTCGGTCCCGGCCGACGCCGAGCGCCGCAAGGAGAGCGCCGACGAGACCCGTGCGGTCGCCAAGACCACGATCCACCGGCTGCTGTCACGCCGCGACATCCCCCTGCGGGAGAAGACGCTGTGGCGAATGCTGTACGAGACCGCTGCCCGAGCCGCGGAGATCCTGGCGCTCAACGTCGAAGACCTCGACCTGGAGCACCGGCGCGCCCCCGTCCGTTCCAAAGGCGGCGCGATCGAATGGGTGTACTGGGACCGCGGCACCGCCCACCTGCTGCCCCGCCTGCTTCGGACGACGTGGCCGAGCGCATGTTCACCCTGATCGCGCGCCGCGGCGAGGACGGCGCCGAGACAGAAGATCGGGATTCACAGGCCGGTGGTGAGATCGGGGACGGCGGTGAGGAGGTCTCGACGGAGGCTGAGGGCGTGGACGTGTTCGCGGCGATCCGGCAGGACCCCGGCAACGTGAGCGTCACCACGATGGAGAAGGAGGTGTTCAAGCTCGGCGCCATCGAGGCGATCGGGCTGCCGCAGGACGTCTTCGACGACATCGCCCCCGGCGTTCTGCTGTCCTGGCGGGCGCGCGTCGCGGTGTCCTCGCCCAGCCATCTGCGCCGGCATGGTCACGAGTTGCGGGTGACGCTGCTGGCGGCCTATCTGCACTGCCGCCGCCGGGAGATCATCGACGCGCTGACCGACCTGCTGATGACCACCGTGCAGCGGATCAACGCGCGCGCCGACACCAAGGTGACCGAGGAGTTCGTCGCCGAGCTGAAACGAGTCTCGGGCAAGGAGAACATCCTGTTCAAGATGACCCAGGCCGCGCTGGAGGCGCCGCAGGAGACGGTGAGCGAGGCGATTTACCCGGTGGTGCCGGGCGGGGTGGACACGCTGGTGGCGTTGTGGCACGAGTACACCCACAAGGGCAGCACCTACCGCCAGCATCGGCAGCGCGTGTTCAAGGCCTCCTACACCAACCACTACCGGGCCGGGCTGATCCAGATCCTGGAGGCGCTGGAGTTCGGCTCGACCAACACCGTGCACGCGCCGATGATGACCGCGCTCGCGCTGATCAAGTGGTACAAGGCCGAGACCACCCACCGCACCAAGTACTACGCCACCGGCGAGACGGTGCCGGTGGACGGCATCGTTCCGGCGGAGCTGGCCGAGCTGATGTACCGCACCGACAAGAACGGGCGGCGGCGGATCTTGCGCAGCGTGTACGAGTGCGGGGTGTTCCAGACCCTGCGCGAGAAGCTGCGCTGCAAGGAGATCTGGGGGCACGGTGCTACAAGTGGCGCAACCCCGACCTGGACCTGCCGGCCGATTTTGAGGACAAGCGGGAGGAGCACTACGCCCGGCTGCGCAAACCCTTGCAGGCGAAAATCTTCACCGCCGAGCTGCTGGAGGAGATGGACGTCGAACTGTCGGCGTTCGCCGCTGGAGGCGCTGCCCGAGCCGCGCAACCTGCGCAAGCTCAAGGCCGCGGTGCGCTCGCGGTGGGGCGTGGTGCCGCTGCTGGACATGCTCACCGAAACCGCGCTGCGCACCGGCTGCCTGGACGCGCTGATCCCGGCCGGCACCCGGATGGGCATGGAGCCGGCCGAGTTCTTCGAACGGATGCTGCTGGTCATCTACGCCCTGGGCATCGGCGCCGGGATCCGGTCGGTGGCCGCCGGCGAGCACCCCTACAGCGAGGAGGACCTGCGCTACAGCCGCCGCTGGTTCCTGTCGGTGCCCGGAGCGCGGCAGGTGGCCAAGACGATCGCCAACGCCACCTTCGCCGCCCGCCAGTCCTGGCTGTGGGGCGAGGGCACCACCGCGGTGGCCTCCGACTCCACCCACTTCTCGTCCTTCGACCAGAACATCTTCACCGAGTACCACTCGCGGTATAAGCGGGCCAAACGCGGGGTGTTGATCTACTGGACGGTCGAGACGGCGGGCGCGATGGCCATTTACAGCCAGCACCTGACCTGCTCGGCCTCGGAGGTGCACGCAATGGTCGAGGGCGCGATGCGGCACGAGACGAACATGAACGTGGAGACCAACTACGTCGACTCGCACGGAGCTTCACTGATCGGGTTCGGCATCACCCGGTTGCTGAACTTCGACCTGGTGGCCCGGTTCAAGCAGATCAACGTGATGAAGCTGTACCTGCCCGGCCGCACCGACCGCTATGCCTATCCGCTGCTGCGCCCGGCGTTGACCCGGCCGATCCGGCCGGAGATCATCGAGAACAACTACGACCTGATGATCAAGTACGGTACCGCGATCCGGCAGGGCACCGCCTCCACCGAGGCGCTGCTGCGGCGCTTCCAGGGTGAGACCACCCACCCGGCCTACTCGGCGATGCTGGAGGTCGGCTGCGCCCAAAGAACGATCTTTCTGGCGCGGTGGCTGCGCGACAGGGATCTGCCGCATGAGACCGAGTCCGGGCTGAACGTGGTGGAGAACTACAACGGGGTCAACGACTACATCCGGTTCGGCAAGCGCGGCGAGCTGGCCTCCAACCGGCGTGAGGAGCAGGAGCTGGCCATGCTCTGCCTCATGATCTTGCAGAGCAGCCTCGGGTACATCAACACGTTGATGATTCAAGACACCGTCGCCGAGCCGGAGTGGGCCGACGTGCTCACCGACGTCGACCGGCGCGGCCTGACTCCGTTGTTCACCACGAACATGACCCCATACGGGACAGTACAGCTGCGTCGTGAGCGCCGCTTGGCCCTCAGCGGCCCTACCTCTCCGCCGGAGAGGTAGGGCGCGAGCTGCGGGGAGGCAGGGCCCTGGCCGGATACGACAAGCAGCAGGCCTACCCTGAGGCCGTCGCGGCCGCGCACGCCGACTTCGCCGCCCTGCGCCCCCGAACTGCACGGGAATACACGACACAGGATGTCGAGATTCGTTGGGAGGCTTAACGGAGTGATCCCTCAGACACCCTGAGCGGTCACTCCATACGGGTCTGGGCGCGCAAGCAGTTCCGGGGGCCGAACCTAGGCGGTCAAGCACTGCCAGGTTCGGATGGCCTTCGGTACCGGCTGCTGCGGTCCTGGCCGTTCGCAATTCACCCACACAAAGGAGCATCGGATGGGGTCTCAACTCAACCCGTGCCTCGCTTTCAACGGGAACGCACGGCAGGCGATGGAGTTCTACCGGGACGTCTTGGGCGGCAAGCTGGAGATGGGCACGTACGCCGATTTCGGCTCGCCGGACGTACCCGCCGACCGAATCATGCATGCCACGCTCCGCACCCCGGACGGCTACACGCTGATGGGTTGGGACGTCCGGGAAGAGACGCCTCACACCCCGGGCAACAACCTTGCGGTCTTCCTCGGCGGCGACGACGCCGCACTCCGCGGCTACTTCAAGAGGCTGTCCGCCGGCGGCACCGTGACGTTGCCCTTGGAGAAGCAGTTGTGGGGTGACGAGGCCGGCTCGCTCGTGGACCGGTTCGGTATCACCTGGATGGTCAACATCACCCAGCAGCAGTCCTGATCGACCACGGAAGTAGCTCAGAGCCGGTGATGGACGAGTTGGATGCCTGGCTGCATCAGTTCGGGTAGCACCACTTCCGCGCACGGTTCCGGCTCCGTGGCCGGGACCGTGCGGTGGTCGGTCTACGCGGCGTCACAACCGTCCGCAGACACACCGAGGAGCTGGTCGAGCGCAGGCTGGCCCCGGCCAGAACCGCGCAACGACGGCCGCCCCTCCCCGCACGGTGCGGCACCGCCGAAGCAGGAGCGATGGGCAGGCCGCGTGCGTATATGCCGGGAAGAGATTCGGAACGGAATCCGACGTTAACAGCATTCCCGCAGTTCAGTGAACCCCTGCTATCGCGGTTTCCAGACGTGGTTACGCCAGGTTCCGTTCTATCGCCCAGAGAGGCGTGGGGCACGACCAGTTCTTAGATAACTTTTGTTATCTGGCAAGATAGCGATCACCGGCATAGCGCGAGCTGGGCCGGCCGTCGCCCGGCGCGCAGGCTTCGTCTCCCGGTTATCTGGCAACCTGGCGGATGGTGGAGGTCGGCACGGTGGATCCGGTCATCGCCGAGCAGCTCGGCCACTCCCACCCGCTCGCCCGGCACCTGGACGACTTCCTCACCGACCTGGCCAACGCCGGCGCCTCCGCGCACACCCGGCGCGCCTACCGCGGCGACCTGATCGCCTTCGCCGCCCACCACGGCGAAGAACTCGGCGCATTGTCCGCCGCGCCGGTTCGCGCGTTCCTCGCCGAGCTCGCCGACCTGTCGCCGGCCAGCCGCAAGCGCAAGCGCGCCGCCGTCGCCTCCTTCGCCAAGTGGGCGGTCCGTCATGACCTCCTGACCGCCAACCCGATGGACCGCATCGACACGGTCAAGGTGCCCAAGAGCCTGCCCCGCCCAGCCGTGCCCGCCTCGGCTACGACCGTGCCCGCGTCCTGCTGGAGAAGCACGCCGGCCTCGATCTGCACCAGTTGCGCCACAGCGCCGCCACCCACCTCGGCGAAGCCGAGGTCCCGCTGCAGCTCATCATGGGCAAGACCCGGCACAAGAACCCCCGCACCGCCATGCGCTACGGCAAACCCGGTGCCGAAGCCATCGCCAAGGTCACCGAGGTGCTGGCGCCCCGTCGCCGTACTCACTGATCAACCGAGTGGCGGCTGGCCGGAGCTATAGGAGTTCCGGGCCTACTGGCGGTGGGAGTGGCTTGCCTGGGAGCGGGCCTGGTGGCAGTGTCCATTCTCATGCTTGTTGTGGCAGCCGAGGCTGCTTCGGATTCCCGGAGCTGCGAGTCCGGGAGGGCGGAGGAGTGACGTCGACATGGCAGAGTCGGTTCCTGGGTCGACGGCGGCCGTGTCGGCTGATGTGGCGCGCGCTCGGGCCGAAATCGAGCTGAGCCTTCCAGCTCCGCTGGTGGCTTTGTGGAAGGTGATGGACGGTCTGATGACTGATGCTGGTGTGACCGTGTACTCAGCTGGGTGCATCGGCGAACGCAACACCACCTACGACGTCACGCAGTACGCACCGGGTTTCGTCCTCATCGGCGACGACAGTGGTGGCCGCGGGTTTCTCCTGCGTGCCGATGATCCGTACTCCGCCGTGTTCTCGTCAGACCTGGGCGATCTGGGCCCTGAGGGCTTCGAGGTCGAGTCCGTGGACTTCGCATCCTGGATCGAATCGCTCCGTCCTGGCCCCTTCTGCTGACGAAGGGCGTTCTCGGATTCGCGTGCACTCGCGAGGTGGAACAGGGGACGGACTGAGCAGCTCGATTTTGCTGGTGGGACTTGTGTGGACGTGGGTGTGGCCACCGTCGTTGATCATCGGTGTGTGAAGACAAACGATCACACGGTGGCCGCAGGTCACAGCGTAGACCCTGTTCGCTGGCAGGAGGCGTTCGAGGCCCTGATGGACCGGATCGCAGGCCGGTTCGCCCGGTTCGAACCCCGCCGCCGGATACGGTCGTTGGTGCTCGGTCTGCTCTCGGACCTGCCTCGGAAGAACTGCTGGACTATCGCCGAGTGGGCCGGGGACGGCATGCAGCATCTGCTGAGCCGAGCCAAGTGGGATACCAATGCGGTCCGCGACGATCTGCGCGCGTATGTCGTGGAGCATCTGCACGATGAGCAGGCGATCCTGGTGGTCGACGAGACCGGGGACGTGAAGAAGGGCGTGCACACGGTCGGGGTCCAGCGCCAGTACACCGGCACCGCCGGCAGGGTCGAGAACTCCCGAGTCGCCGTCTACCTGGTCTACGCAGGCCGGCGCGGTCATGCCGCGGTGGACCGCGAGCTGTACATCCCGCGCTCATGGACCGGCCAGCCAGGCCGCTGCCAGGCGGCCGGATTCGACCCGGACACCGCGTTCGCGACCAAGCCCGAACTGGCCGCCCGCATGATCGCCCGCTTCCTGGACGCAGGCCACCACGCCTCCTGGGTGGCCGGCGACGAGGTTTACGGCGGCAACCCGAAGCTGCGGGCCGCCCTGGAGGAACGCGCCACCGGCTATGTGCTCGCAGTGGCCCGCACCCACAAAGTCACCGCCCAGGCAGGGAAGTTCCGCGCGGACATCGACGAGTCCGGGCCAGCGGCCTGGACGCTGGACACCCTGACCGAAGCCGCCCGTGCCCTCGGCATCGAGGTGGCGCGCTCGCAGGTGCGGCGGATCCTGCTGGCCGAGGGCGTGCGTTGGCGCCACACCCGCTCCTGGGCCACCAGCCATGACCCGGACTTCGCCCCAGAAGAACCCGGATTGTTGCCCTCTACACCTGCCCGCCGCCAGGAGTGACAGTCGTGGCCGCCGATGAGCTCGGCCCCGTCCTTCCGCGGACCTTCGACCCCGCGCCCGGCTGGAGCCCCGACGGTCGGCGGATCAAAGCCGCTCTGGAATACAGCCGTGGCCCGGAGAAGACCTGGGTCTACGGCGGCCTGCGCATCGCCGACGGCCAGGCGGTCACCATGACCGCCGCCTCGCACAACAGCGCCGACTGGCAGCGTTTCCTGGCCCTGCTGGAAAAGAGCAACCCGATGGGCACGATCGCGGTGATCACCGACAACCTGTCCAGCCACGACAGCGTCTCCACCTGCGAATGGCTCACCGGGCATCCGCGGATCCAGCAGGTGTTCATCCCCAAGGGCGCCTGCCGGCTCAACCTGCAAGAGGCATGGTGGCGCATCTTCCGCCGCCAGGCCCTGGCCGGGCAGGCCTTCGCCGACCCCAGCGAGATCGCCTACGCCACCACCGTGGCGACCGCGCAGCTCAACGCCCGCGCCCGTCCCTCGATCTGGGGCCGTCCAACTCCCGAGCCTCGCCGCCGTCGACGTCGTTTTACCTACCTGTTTTAAGGAACGAAGCACTAGTCAAACCCGTCCGGGGTTGTCGGTGAATTCGCCGGTGGCAGGTGCCGAGCGCCGGACGCTGGGGCGTTCTGTGGATGTAGGTCGGGAAGGTGCCCCTCCAGTGTGGCCTTCTGCCGGGTCGAAAGCTGCCGGACCTCCGTAATGGAGATCGATACGGCGGCGGCTCCGACGACGATGGCGGCACAGGCCCACAGGACCGGCCGGATGCCGAACGCCTCGGCGGCCGGCCCGGCCAGGGCGTAGAACACCGGCACCAGCAGCGTGCCGATCAGCGCGGTGAGGGACAGGACCCGGCTGAGGTATTCGTCGGGGACATGCTCTTGGATATAGGAGGTCCAGGCAATGAGCTGCATGGTGCCGCCGGCGCCCGTGAACGCGCCGGCGACGGCGATCAGCGGCAGTGGCCGGCCGGCGGCCATCGCGGCCAGCAGCAGCGCCTCGACGAGCGCGGCTCCGCAGACGATGAGACCGACCCTGGCCGGGCGCAGCAGCAGCGAGGCCACCGATCCGGCGGCGAGGCCGACGCCGACGGCGGAGCTGACCACCCCCCAGCCCACGGCCCCGCCCAGGGAGCGATCAGCGTAGACGGGGCCGAGCACGCTGACGCCGGCCGCCCAGCAGCCCGCCGTCAGCGCTCCTTGGACGGTGAGCACCCATAGCCAGCGGCGGCAGGTGAAGGCCGACCAGCCCTCAATGAGGTCGGCGACGACCCTCCGCCGGGGATGCAGGCGGGAGGCGGGCGGGAGCCGTAAGGTCAAGAAGATCGCGGCGGAGACGCCGAAACTGAGGGCGTCGAAGGCCAGCACCCACCCCGGCCCGATCCCCGCGACGACGAGCCCGGCCAGGGCAGGTCCACCGATCGCGACGACGTTGCCCGCCAGCTGCAGCAGCGCGTTGGCGTGGGCCAGCATGGGGCCGTCGACGAGCTGCGGCAACAATCCCTTCATCGCGGGCTGGAAGAAGGCGCCCGCGGCCCCGGTCAGCAACGCCGGCCCGGCGAGCGTCCCGGTGTCGGCCGTGCCGGTGAGGATCACGACAGCGGCGGCCGTCTGGGTGAGGCCGCTGACGGCCTGGCAGGCAACAATGATCACCTGCCGGGGAAACCGGTCGGCGGCGACACCCGCCACGGGCATGACCAGCAGGAAGATCACGGGACCGGCGGCCAGGACGAGGCTCACATCCGCCGGGCCGCCCCCGGCCTGCAGCACGGCGAAGGCCAGGCCCAGCGGGGCCACGGTCGTCCCGGCGACGGAGGCGGACCGGGCCAGAAAGTACCGCCGGTAGCGGGAGTTGCCGCCAAGCAGCTCCACGGCTCCGGTCAGGCGTTCGCGCATGCGCTCTCCACCGCGTCAGAAGGATGCTCAGCCGCCGGCGGAGCGGCGACGAGCAATCGAGAAATGAGGAGAGCCGAGCTACACAGGACCCGCCCCAGACCGACCAGCCCGCCCACCGAGGATACGTGCGTGCGGTCCCGAGCCCACGGGGCCGCACGGTGCCCGGGACGGTGCTCAGCGGCGTTGGATGGCCTTCAGATCCCCCAGCGTCAGCTCCTGACTTCCTTCGGCGGTCTTGCTGCCGACCCACGCGAGAATCCGCGGATCCAGGTCATCGGACGGACGGAATCGAATGGCGGTATCCCGGTCGTCCGAGTCGACCAGCTGAAGGTAGGCGGCGAACGCGGCGCTGCCCCCGGCGCCGGCTTGAGGCGCGTCATCGGCCCGTGGTTGCCTGGCGGTCGCACCGGGCGCAAGAGCATCGACCCCATGTATCGACTCGACTGGCTGTTTGTCGGATCGGGCTGCGAGACTCCGTGCATGCATGATCTCGTACTCTCAGGGGAGGCCACCGCAGCTGGTCTTCTCGCTGCGGTGAGACGCTTTTGGGACACGCGTCCTGGTCCCAGCCGCAGCAGGCGGCCGACGTGAGCGCGTTCGAGCGGTTCAGCCTCCAGGCGGGCCCGGAAGAGTGGTCACCTGTGTGGATCGCTCGCGGAGAGCTTCGCCACCAGCGGTTCGATCTGCCCGCTGGAGTGTCCAGCGTGACCTTCGACCGGGCACGGCTGGTGAACGTGGACTTCTCCGGAACACGGTTCGCCAGCTTCAACATTCACAGTAGCGCGTTCGAAAGCTGCGACTTCTCCGGCACCGTCTTCGAACAACTTTCGATGAGCACCACCCACATGGGAGGGCGCTGGGACAGAGCCAGCTGGCCGCAGTCGATCTTCCGTGATTGCGTGTTCCGGCGCACCCGCTTCGCGCCTTTCACCTTCTTCGGTAACGTCCGGTTTGAAAGGTGCGTGTTCGACCGCTCTCGCCTGAGGGACCAGACAATCACGTTCGAAGCCGAGTTCGTCGACTGCGTCTTCCGCGGCCGCGTGCGGAACATCAACTTCTGGGGCTGTCCGACCGACCACCAGGCCGCGCTGGGCAGAGACCGCAATGACTTCACCGGCAACGACTTCACCGGCGCGGAGCTCGACTACGTCGCCTTCCACCACATCGACCTCCAGGCCCAGCGCCTGCCTGGACTGCCCGGCTACGCGCTCCTCGACCGGATCAGCGAACGGGTGGAGGCGGTGCTCCCCCTGGTGGAGCACTGGCCGGAGGCACGTCACCGGGAGGAGGCCGGCTTCAGCCTGAAGTTCCTCGCGGACAGGGCCCTGGAGCAGAACGACGATCAGGCGCTGGTGAGCCCTTTGGACATGGGCCGGAAGCTTCCGCCCGCGCTCCGCGAGGAGCTGTTCGAGGCGTTCAGGCGCATGTCCAGCGATACATCCCCTGGTTGAGCCGTACCGCCTCGCGGGCCAGGTCTCGCAGGGCCATGACGCGTTCGAGCTCGAACTCGTCGAGTAGTTCCTCCTCGGCGTACTCGCGCAGCCGTGCGTCGTCCACGGCGGCGAGTGCGGCGATGGTCTCGGGTGCCACCCGGTCCACGCTCGCCGATTCGCCGTCGTCCACAACGGCCTGGCTGTCCCCGAACTCGCTGAGGTCGCGTCCGCTGAGCTCCGCGGCCAGCGTGTCGAGCTCGTCGAGCCACCCCTTGCAGTCGATGTACGGCAGGTTCGCGGCCCCCGGCCCTCCGGACAGGGCCGATCGGGCGGCCTGCTCAGAGTCCGCTGTGAAATAGTCGACGAGAACGCCCATGGCGCCCACTTTACCGATCATGCCCACGTCGGGATGAAAGAAGGTCACGCGCCTCAACGCAGTCGGACTCCCGGGCGAGGATGTCGTGCGGTGTTCGCCGCCCACGTCAAACTCGATGGAGCCAGGACGCCGGCGCCGCGCCTGCGCTTCCTCGACGACACCCACAACACCGGCCTGCTGTATGTCGGCCGGCTCGGACCTCACCTGATCACCGGCCGAACCAACTAATGTCGCACCCGCGTTGGGAGGATCTCAATGATCTTGGCCCGTGCTCAAGCGGGCGGTATCCGGCCACGTGCGGCTCAACCCGGCGTAGGCGCGGATGCGGGGCCGGTCTTCCGGGAAGGCACCCACCCAATCGTGATCCAGCGGGATCCACGCCGCAGGCTGGCGGCTTTCCGCGGCCAGTGGAAGCGAACGGTCAACGATGGCCGCGTAGGACAGGCCGAGCGTGGGCGCCCAATCGAAACGGTAGGACCGGACGACCACCGCCGCCGGCACATCCAGCACCTCAGCCAGGACGCCGGTCTCCTCGGCCAGCTCCCGGCACGCCGCGTCGCGTGGCGTTTCCCCAGGCTCCACCCTCCCGCCCGGCGGGACCCAGCCACGCCAGCGGTGCTTCACCAGTAGGACATGCTCGAAGGTCTCGTCGAAGGCCCAGACGTCGGCCGCGATCGGATCCATCGGCCCCTTCACCGCCTCCTGCAGGCCACCGCATTCGGCTGCGATCCGGGCGGTGGCCCGCTCCGAACTCTCCTGCGGCCGAGGTTCTCCACCGGGCCGCCCGGTGTCCGTTCCGGCGGTGCGTCAGTCCACGTGGTGACCGACATCCTCCCTTTCCTCAGGTCGCCGACAAGCGTCTGCTTGATCAGGCGCAGCTTGGCCCGGCACAGCGCCCCGCGTACCCGGGTGCCCGGGTGCCCGGGTGCCCGGGTGCTGTCTCCCGGTGTCGGGATCCAGCTCACGGTTTCGCTGGGGGCCGGCGAACCTCCTACATCAACGGCCAGCACCACAGCCAGGCCCTGATGGAGGCCGGCGTGCGCCGCACCATCGTGATCGACCTGATCCCCGGCAGCTGAGGCGAACGCTCGCGTGTGCGCGCGTAAGGGTGTCGCGAAAGCCCGCCCCGGTCGTGAGTCATCGTGGGCATCGCGTGCGCGCGAAGGATCCTGGCGAAACCCTCCGCCGGGTTCCTCGTGCGCGCGCCCGCGCGAATGCCTCGCGAAACTCCTCCCTGGACCAGGTCAGGCTGCCCCATCCGCCGTGCCGTCCCCGCCGTCCCCCGGCTCCATCGGCCGGCGAAGCGCTCCACCGCCGGACCGGCGGGCCCGTGCCGTACCTGACCGGTGAGCGGGATCACGGGAATGTCCGGCGCAGGCTCTAGCATCCGCGGCATGAACAACACCGGACCTCACCGCCCCGGCATCGCGTCATCAGTGCCGCAGAGGCGGAGAAGCGGTTCGGCCTCCGTTGGCACAGGAGTAAAAGGAATAGTCGATGGACGAGCATGACCCGATCAGCCGGTTCTACGGGCTGCCGATCACGCCGGAGACGGCCGCGGCGTCGGTGGAGCACCTGACCGACCCGTTTGCCGACGATCTCGTCAAGGCGCATCTCGGGAGCAACTATTCGTACTTCGGGGCGATCGACAAGACGCTCGCGGGTTTCTTCGTCCTTGATGACGAGGGCGACAACTACACGCTGCTGGACGTCCGCGGGGACGGGCGGGTGTGGTGGCAGGACCACGAGACCCGCGAGCTCTACCTCCACTTCGACTCGCTGGACGACTGGCGTGCCTTCAAGGAGGAAGTGGACAGAGGCGGCGACGAGGACGAGCTTCGCGACGCCTTCCGGACCGAGGAACGACCGGCGGCCCGGCCCGGCGAGGCGCCCGGCACGCCTGCGCTGGCCACGAGGTACCAGTGGCTGGTCTGGCTGCTCGCGCAACCGCTGCGCGACCATCAGGGCCGGGTGACCCAGGACGACGACGAGCTGACACGGAGCGCGATCGGGCATTTCCGCGCCGTCTGGCCGACAGATGAGGCCGCGGAGAAGAGCCTGCTGGCGGAGTTGCCGCTGCTGGCCGGGGACCCGCATCTGGCGATCTACTGGCTGCTGCACACGTCGCTGCTGGCGATGGAGCCGCAGCGGGCACGGGTGCTCGCGGCGATCGGGCAGGCGCCGTGCCGTACGCCGCTCGTCGACGCGTTCGCGGCGGCTTTCGGGTCGCTGCCGCTGGACGGGGATGTGACGATCGTGCCGGGCTTCAGGACGCGCCGCTCGCTCGCGCTCCTGTACACCGGCGACGACGCACCCGAGACGGAAAGTGCGCGCACCGCGCTGGTCTCCATGGAGGTCGAGCCCCGGGCGAGGTCGCTGATGAAGTTCGTGCTCGTCTGCGACGGCCTGGAGGAGGGCACGTTGACGGACGCCGAGGTCGCCGCGGCGGCGACACGGATGGATGCGACGCCCGGCTCCGCGGCGCTGCGCGCCCTGCTCGACCGGCGCGCCGGGATGGAGGCCAGCCCCCATGCCGACGGGTTCGCGCGGACGGCGACCACCACCGGCGAGACCTGGCCGTGGGTGCTGGCGACGTTGTGGCAGGTCCATTCGCTGGTCCGCGACCTGGACGCACTGGAGACGGTGATCGGTTTCCTGCTGGACAAGGATCCGTACCATCGGCGCGTCCTCGCCATACTCCAGCACGCTCAGGGACTGGCCGGGCGCGAGTTCCTGATGCCCGCCGACGAAATGGAGCGGGCGCTGGCGCTGGCGGAGGCGTCCGCACCGATCCTGCAAGAACTGGCGGCGACGCCGGACGACCACTCGGCGATCATCGCGAGGACCGCCGACCCGGCGTTGGCACAGGCGGTCGCGCGCCGCGTCCTGCACCGTGCGGACGTGGACGAATACGCGGCCGAGGTGAGCTCGTGGGCGATCCGCGCCGTCCTCGCGGGTGACGACCCCGACCGGGGGGAACTCGCCGCCCGGGGTTTCGAGGCTCTGCCGCTCCAGTCCCACCAGCAGGTGCTCACCGACATCGCCGGTGAGATCACCTCCCCCGGCCACCCTCTCGTCCGCGTCATGCTGCGGGTGCTGGAGCACGCCGCCGAACCCGACGACGCCGACTTCATGGCGACCTACACGGTCAAGCAGATGAAGAAGGAGGTCCTCACGGCACTCGCACCGTTCGCGCACGAGCCGGAGATCTTCGACGAGCTGATGCGCCTGGCAGAGCTGCCCGCCGGCCATACGACCATCGATTCACTGTGGAGCGAGCTGTTCGACCCGTTCAGCGAGGAGACCTACGTCCTGCCCCGGCTCTCGGACGAGCAGGCGGTGCGGGTGGCCAGGGCGATGATCGCCACCCAGCTCACGCATCCGGTCATCCTCGCCCGCAACACCGCCGGGCATCAGCTTTACCGCTTCGCCCACGCGGGCGCCGAGGACTTCCTGATCGAGGCGCTCAACGAGTACGGCAGGCGCTTCGCCGATTCCATGGAGAAGGGCGGGAAGGTCTTCGACCGCGGCCAGACCGAGGACGACCTCCTCAAGGACCTGGTGGCGAACCTCTACTCCGCGGTCGGCAACATGGGGACGCCCCGGTCACGGACTGCGCTGATCGAGCGGCTCCTCACCGAGCGGCGCGAGTTCTGGCGGATGGGCAACGCGATCGGCGGCGTCTTCTCCGCCGAGGTCCACCGCGAGGCGCTGACCATGGTGCGCGAGCGGCGGGACGGAATGGGCGCGGGCTGCTACGCGTACGCCCTGGCCGACTTCGTGAAGCAGGGGCCGCCGAAGGTGGACCTGCTCCAGGAGCTGGTCGGCTGGCCGGTGCCGGCCGAGGAGCTTTCCCGCCGCTTCTTCAAGTACGCCCTCATCGTCGGGATCGAGGCGGCCCTGACCGCGGAGGCATACGACCTGGTCCGCGCCGCACACGCCCTCGCCTCCTCCGTCGCGGAACCGCCCTTGCAGCCCGACGAGCACGCGCGCGCCACCCGGTGGGACAACCCGCTGGAGACGGAGGAGCTGGCCAGACAGCTGGAGGCGGTCCTGTCCGGAGCCGCGGACGACAAGCGCCGCCGCCTCGTCGAGAAAGGCGCGGCCGCCCGCGTCCAGGGCACGCCACGGCTGAAGATCTCCGACAAGAAACTCGGCATCCTGGCCGGTACGACCGTCCGACGACGGCTGCTGCATGACACGACGACCGGGGAGGTCTGGTTCCTCGACATCGACGGGGCGGTGCACGCCTTCGACGGATACGAGATCACCGGCCTCCCTTTCGAGCCCCGGGCGATCGGTTACGGCCGAATGCGGGCGTTCCTCGATGGCGTGACCGAACTGTCCGAGCGCGCGCTGTTCTGGGACCGCCGGGCACACGAATTCGTCGAGGTCATCCGCTATGGCGACCGGCTGACCTACGTGTGGGGCCGGAACAACAGCTCGCTCGACGGTCTCGGCCTCTCCTTCCCCGGCGTCGACGCGGCGGCCGACGCGTTCGCCCGCGTGAAGAGCAGCGTCGCCGCGGCCGGCATGACCGAGACGAGTCCCTGGTACGTGCCGGGCAAGGGCGCGGTCCTGCGCACCTTCCACACGCCCGACCCCGCCGGCCCGAACAACTCAAGCGACTATCGCCGAGTGTTCGACCGGAGGATCGGCGGCGGCCCTCGTTTCGCCACCGAGGCGGAGGCGGTCGCCGCACACGAACGGTGGGAGCTGGAGGCGCAACGGGACCGCGACGCGGGCCTGACCTGCCTGGAGTGGCAGGACAACCAACGCCGACCCGAGGACATGACCGTGCGGGAATGGATCAGGGACCGGATCCGGGACGACCCCAGCGACGCGGCCTGGCACGCCCGGGCGCTCACCGAGATCGTCGATTACCTGGGGAGCCACGGCTACGGTGACCTGATCGGCTCGATCGAGGTCGAGGTGGGCTCGGGCGTCTCCGACGACGAGATCGCCGCCTACGAGGCCGAGCGCCGGCACCCGATCCCCGAGGTGTTGCGCGCCTTCTGGCGCGAGATCGGCCACGCCCGCTGGTCCGTGGGCGGGGCGGGAATGCGGGTCCTGGCGCCGTCGCAGGTGCTGTCCCGCCGGCCGGCCGCGCGACAGCTGGGAGAGGACTTCCTTCGAGAGCTGGCTCCTGCCGAGGCCGACGCCGCCCGGCCGCTGATGAGCGCGCTGGACGTGCTGGTCGAGACGCTCGACGGCCCTGTCATCTCCACCGTGCTCGCCGACTGGGAGGCCAAGGAGGGCCGGGTCTTCACCCATGCCGACTACGATCCACGCAGTTTCTGGTGGGAGAGATCTCTGTCCTGGATGCTGGCGACGCGCTTCCTCGACGTCTTCGCCGACGCGATCGAGGAGGCCGCACCCGTGGTGGCGCAGCTCTACCACGGCCAGCGGTTGAACCCGGACCTACAGCGCCGCTACTTCGAGCTGAGGGAGCAAGGCAAGACCCCCAGGTTCTGGGAGCTCCTGTACGACGAGACGTTCGGCCTGGTCTCCACCCGCTCCGGAAAGATCGGCGCGGCCGGTGCCATACGCAACAGACGGTACGGCGACCCGGCCCGCGCGGCCCGCGAGGCGGCCAAGCTCGTCGCCGCCAGGGAGAAGGACGGCTACCGCGAAGCCGTACCCGTCAAAGCCCGGGCCGACGCCCCCTGACCGGACCCGCGAGGCCCGGCTCCGCCGAGATCCGGGCCTCCGGCCTGCCGGAAACTTCTTGATCATCAGATCACGGCGAACTGAGAGGAGTGGCGTGGGCATGCCAGGATCGGTTACGCCCGCGCCTCGACACTCCGCCGGTCGCTGGACACCCGGCTCGACTCCCGCAAGGCCGCCGGGGTGAGCCGGATCTTCTCCGAGAGGATCTCCATCCGTACCACCCGCCGGCCCGAGCTCGAGCGGGCCGTGGCCCTGGCCGGCGAGATGCGTCTCCGGCATCGTGGTCACCCTGGTCGTCCACGAGCACAAGCGGCTAGGTCGCGGCCTGGCCCTGGCCGAACTCGCCGAACAGCTCCGGGCTGCGGGTGTCGGCCGGCCCCCTCCCCCGCCACCGTCCTGCGCATGTTGCGTGACCACGATGCACGGAACCCGGTGACGACGCAGACAGGCGAGCTCTGAAGATCGCCCTCTACACGCGCGGCCGACACCGAAGCGGGCATGGGCCGTCTCGGCGCCGCCTGCGCACCTTGAGGCCGGCGGTGGTCTTACCGGTCGTGCGGGAGCGGTTCGGCGAAGGCCCAGTGCTCGACGAGCTGACCGTCACGCACCCGGACCATGTCCATGCCCCGGATCTCGAAGCGCTCCCCGGTGGGAGGCTGACCGAAGAAGTCCCCCGTGTGGGTGCCGCGGATCGTGTAGCGATTGGAGACCCATTCGCCTTTCTCCACACTGTGCTCCGTGATCACCTCCATGTCGGGGCAGCCTGCCCGCATGTGCTCCCATTTGCGCCGCCAGTCCTCCCGGGTGACCCGCACGCCCTGGTCGAGTGAGTCGGGGGCGACGAAGCGCAGGCTCGTCTCCAGGTCGTCGTCCTCCCGAGCGGCGATGATCGCCCTCACCACGGCCGCCGGTCCCATGACTTCGGTCATCCCTCCACCTTCCCAATAAACGGGGAACGGTCCCCGTTTCTCGAGTCAAGATACGGGGAGATATCCCCGGTTAGCAACTAGGATGTGCTGCATGGCTTCCCGACCTCCGCGCCGAGCCGACGCGCAACGTAACTACGATCGCCTCCTCGCAGCCGCCGAGACCGCGTTCAACGCGGACGGGGCCGATGCGTCGCTCGACGACATCGCCAAGGCGGCCGGCGTCGGGAACGCCACGCTCTACCGGCACTTTCCGACCCGGGAGAAGCTGATCGAGGCCGTCTATGACCGGCGAATCCGGGCGCTCTGTGACCTCGCCGGCGAACTGGCGGCGTCGACACAGTCCGGCGAGGCGCTGCTCGAGTGGCTACGTGCCGTGGTCGTCCACATCACCGAGAGCCGGGTGCTCGGCGAGGCGTTCATGGCCGCCTACCGAGGCCCCGACGACGTGGAGCCGCCGCAGATCGTGGCCTGGCACCGTGCCGTGCAGGAAGCCGCCACCCCCTTGCTGGCCACCGCACAGGACGCCGGAGACATACGGCGTGACATCGGCGTGGCCGAGCTGATGGCACTCACCACCGCCGTGGCCCGCGCGGGAAGTCCACCTCAAGCCGGCCACTACCTCGACATCCTGCTGGAGGGCATCGTCCCGCGTTGAGAGCGGTGACCCCAGGGATGGGAAGGCGTCGCTACTCTCCGAGACCACACCGCGCAGAGCCATCGAGAAGACCGGCCAGGCACGGCAAGTTCGCCAAGCAGCAGCGCGCAACCGATCACCACCCTGGTCGGACCGCGTCGTAGCCGCTCACGGTCCACACCGTAAGCGAACCCGAGACCCTGACATAGAGGGAGGGAGTCACCGCAGGTCAGCGCTGTTTCCGTTGAAAATTTCTGCATTGCTACCGGGACCCCGTGCAGGGCCATGAGGTCGTTCCCAGGAAGCCCGTCGGCGACACCTGTTGATCCAAAAACCTCGGTAGCGTCAAGCCACGACCGCCTTTGCGATCGCAGGCCTGATGCTGCTCGCCATACTCGCCATCGGCCAGATCGCCCTTGCTGCCGGAGCGCCCTTGGGCCGCTTCGCCGTAGGTTCGGCGCTTTTGGAGGCAGCGGTAGAGGCAGCCGATCAACCGGTTGAACAGATGCCGCAGAGCTGCGGTATGGGCGTCGTCGGCTGTTCTGCGGCGGTCGTAGTGCGCCCGCGCCCCCGGCGAAGGATGTAATGCGGCGAAGGCCCAGATGTAGCCGGCGGCGGCCAGGCGGTCGTTCTTCACCTTGCGGGTCATGATGTGTCGTGACTTGCCGCTGGCTCGGGTGACCGGTGCCGACCCGGCATAAGCCTTCAAGCCGCGAGCGTCGGCGAAACGGGTCCGGTCGTCACCGATCCCGGCCAGGATGCGGGCGCCGACCAGGGGAAGCTGGTGATGATCTCGGCGTCGGGGGGCTGGGCGAAGGCCTCCTCAACGAGGGTGGCCAGGCTCCTCAACCTGCTCCGAATCCGTACACTCCACAACGCCTGGCTACACACCGTGAGCGCTCACACAGTTCGCGCCAGAGCCGGAGTTTTCCTGATGGTCGGCCAGCCTGGTCCAGGCCGGCGGCCAAGGACGCGATCAGTCCGCGGCTTCCGCCGGAGCGAAGATGCTCAGGAGTGGGCGAGGACGGCCGAGGGGCGGGTACGGCGCTGGTAGGAGCGGGTGCAGAGGGCGAGTGAGAGGCCCAGGCCGGCGAAGGCGAGTCCGCCCACGTAGCCGACCCAAGGGGACCAGCCTTCGGCGTCGCCGACCGTGAAGCCGACGGCCGAGGCGATCAAGGTGGCGAAACCGTAGGGGGCGAGGACCAGCGCGCCCGCCCAGCCCGGGACGAGCAGCGCCCGGCGCGGCAGCCGCTCGCCCCAGGGCCGGGCCAGCGCCGCCAGCAGCAACACCCCGCCGAGGGCGCCCAGCACGGTGAAGTCGATCCCGTGCTGCTCCATCCACACCAGCGCCTCGGGCGCGCCGTTGGCGCGCATCCCAGCGCCGAGATCACCGGCCGGCCGACCGGCGTTCCCGCCGAACGCCCAGTAGGTCTTCATCAGGATGTAAGGAGCCAGCGCAGCGATTCCGAACCACATGGCCTTGAGAGACTTCATCGAGATCATGCTGCTGAGCGTGGCACAGCCCCAGGTCCGGAACCTCCCCTCGGGGGACCAGCCGGCTCCCCCGCAAGGGGGATCAACAACGGGCCGGAGGACCGGGGCATGTCCCTTGGATCAGCTGAGGGGACCTCGGAGCAAGATCTTTGTCGAGGCGACGTCCGTGCAGGTGAAGGGCGCCCGAGAACCGGTGGTGACCAGAGCGGACGTCTCGCTCCAAGAGCACACCGTACGGCGCGTGCCCCTGACGCGAAGCACCGGTACGGAGCTTGCGAACGTCACAACGCGTCGGCCAGTTCGGCGCTCTCGAGGGATCAACGCATCACCGCTGTTCAAGATCTCAGCGTAGATCTCCGCTGGACTGCGGTAGCCGTGGATCTTCCGAGGGCGGTCGTTGAGCTCGGCGGCGATGGCATCCAGGTCTGTTTGCGTGAAGGCGCGCAGATCGGCGTTCTTGGCTGGGTACTGGCGCAGCAGCCGGTTGGTGTTTCGTCGGTGCCCCGCTGCCAAGGGCTGCGCGGCTTGCAGAAGTAGACCGGCATGCCCGTCGCGGCGCTGAAGGCGCGGTGCTCGGCCATCTCGGCCTGTTGGTAAGGCTGGCGCCACCGGCCGCCATCTGTGGCATTGCCGCTGGTGAACCCCTTGATCCGAAGGGGTGACGGGAAATGCCGAGCCTGTGCAGAAGCGGCACTTTGAGGCTGGAGACGCACGCAGACACCCCGCTGAACACCGGCGAACAAGGCGAAATGCCGTCGCCATCCGGCAACTGGGCACTTCTGGCTCGCAAATGGCGGCCGGCGGCGGCAGCCTTACCGACACCCCAAGCCCCGGAAGAGTGCAAAGTACGGGCGTTCGCGCAGGTCACAGCAGATTGGTGTCCCGGTAGTAGGGGTGCCGTTAAGAACGGCCGGACAGAAGTTGACGGGATCCCGTCTAATCTTGATCTTTAACCTGTGCGTTGTCGTCGGGCGGTCATGGTGAGGTCCCGTTTGGTGGTTTTTCCGACGTCATAGTGGGGTGCCGGCCTGCGGTTCTTGGAGCCGGACGGGCGTCCAGGACCGGGCCTGCCGGGTTTCGGCGCATCGGCCGGAAGGACGACCCTCGCCCGGAGGTTGCGAAACCCGCGAGGGACCCGCGCGGGAGTCAGCCGACCCAGCGGAGCCGGTTTCTCCCAGGGGCGGCGTAGGTCGTCGGCCAGTGGCCGAGCCAGGCGGAGTTGGGCGTGGGCGGCGATGATGAGCCAGGTCCAGCGGTCGGCGGCCTGCGGGGTGCGGATCTTCGGCCGGGTCCAGCCCAAAGTCTGCTTGAAGAGCCGGAAGGTGTGCTCGAGATCGAACCTGCGCAAGAAGGACTGCCAGCAGCGGTCGACGTCCGCGGCGGTGGCGCCAGGGGCCGAGGACCACAGCCACACCGGCTGGGGATCGCGGTCGCCGGGCAGGTGCTCGACCTCAAGGCGGATCAGTGTGCCCTCGATGACGGGCAGGTCGCCCTCGTGGTCGATCCAGCAGGTGCGGTGGGTCAGCCGCGGGTGCAGCCGGTCCCACTGCTGGCGATGGCTGTGCCGTAGCGGGTGGTTTCGGTGGTCGTGGTGTGCTGCGGCTCCGGCCAGGTGGCGGGCTTGTTCAGGGCGAAGGCGGGGCCGTGTTTGAGCGGACGACCGTGGGTGCCCGGCAGGCGGGGCGGTTTGGGCAGCAGCAGGACGCGGTCGGAGCGGATCCGTCCCAGCAAATGCACGGGGAGATCGGCCAGGACGAACGCCAGCCGGGTGACGTCGTAGCCGGCGTCCATGACGATCATGATGTCCGCGTCACCGCTCTGCCAGTGCCCGGCGGCGATCAGGCGGCCGACGACGGCGCGCAGCTGCTCGGCGGTCACCGCGGTGGCGTCGTCGGCGGGTCCCAGGCGGACCGCGTCCAGCACGGCGGTCCACGAGGTGCGGCCGGGATCCGAAGCCGCGACGAAGGAGTACGGCCAGCCCGGGATCAGCTGGGAGGCACTCTTGGCGCGGCCGTAGACATGGCAAAACAGCCGCTCCGCCGAGGTGGGTGCGTCCGAGCGCAGCCAGGGGCTGACATCGACCGCCAGCACGATCCGCCCGTCGGCGCTCCTGGGCAGCGGCAGCTCTGCCAGCACGGCGCGCAGTTGGCTCTCGTCGATCCGGCCGCTGTTCAAGGCGTCGTAGAGGGCGCCGTGACCGCGCCGATGCTCGGGCGTCAGGGTCAGATCGACCAGAGATCTGACCGCGCCATCGGCGCACAGCAGCGCGTCGGTGAGCTCGAACAGCGCATCCGCCCGAGCGGTCAGGCAGTCATACATGTCGGTCCGGAACCGGGACAACACGGTCAGGGACCCGACGCGGGCGGCGTCATCCAGCAGACTCACCTTCACGGCCTTGGGTTTGATCGTTAGCGTCTCGACAGCGCACATGATCACCCCAAGGCCGTACCGCTGTCCACCGAACACCAAAACCACCTGCCAGCTCACAATGAGCCAATCGAGGGCACAGGTTAAAGATCAAGCTCAGTCACCGGGGCCGAACGCCGAGCGCAGGCGTTCCAGCTCGCTGCTCACCGGTCCGGCGGGCACGCCGCGGCGGGCCTTGTGCATGATCAGCGAAGCGACCATCTCCGCCTCCTGCTCCTGCCGTTGGGCGTAGGTCGTGCGGCCCAGCACCCGCCGTACGAGTTCGACCGGAAGGTTGGGCATGAGCACCGAGGAGACCGTCTCGTCCAGCCCGCCGGAGCCCGCGTGGCCGCACAGGAGATGGCCCAGCTCGTGCATCAGGATGTGCTCCTG
>NZ_JBVJHH010000048.1:0-70047 GCF_055586905.1 Streptosporangium sp. NPDC048886 | reverse complement strand
AGAAGCCAGAACCAACCAGAACCCTCATCAGCGGACAGCCACCTCGCTAGCCCAACTATGATCAACCATTGTTCGGACCACCTCCTTTCGGCGTGATCCGTACGTTATGCGACAGATTCCGGTCCGGCAAATGAATATTCGCGGTGCGGGATCCCACAGGTGGGAGCGCTTCTCCGAGGTTCGCTCACAATTGGGAGCCCTCTCGTGCCGGGATGCTTTTAGACTCTGGGCATGACCGAGACGTCGTGGCACGAGCAACTGCGGGCGCGCGGTTACCGGGTCACCCCGCAGCGCCAGCTGGTGCTCGAGGCGGTCAAGGCCGCCGAGCACGCCACTCCCGAGGAGATCTGCGCCCGGGTGCGGGAGACCGCCCGCGGGGTGAACATCTCGACTGTCTACCGGACCCTCGAACTGCTCGAGGAGCTCGGCATGGTCACCCACACCCATCTGGGACACGGTGCCCCCACCTACCACCTGGCCGCCGACTCCGACCACGTGCACCTGGTCTGCCACGAATGCGGGGAGATCGACGAGGTCCGTCCCGAGCTGGTCCAGGACTTCCTCGGCAAGCTCGACCAGGAGTTCGGGTTCGCCGTCGACGTGCACCACCTGACGGTCTTCGGCCGCTGCCGTAAGTGCCGCTGAGGGCTCGTAGGCTTGGGTCCATGCGTAGCCCTCTGCTGGACATCCCCGGCGCGGTCGCGGCCGAGACCCCTGACGCCGACGTCGCCGGACACTACGGTGACCCGTTCGCCGAGCAGCGTGCGTTCCTCGCCGGTGAGGCGATGGTCGACCGGAGCAACCGCGAGGTCGTCCGGGTCTCCGGGCCCGACCGGCTGAGCTGGCTCAACAGCCTGAGCTCGCAGAAACTCGACGACCTCAGACCCGGTGTGCCCACCCAGACGCTGTTGCTGGACGCCCAGGGCAGGGTGGAGCACCACCTCACGCTCGTCGACGACGGCGAGGCCGTGTGGGCGCACGTGGAGCCGGGCACGTCGGCCGGGCTCGTCGAGTTCCTCGACAAGATGCGGTTCATGCTCCGGGTCGAGGTCGCCGACGTGACGGCCGGCTACGCGGTGGTCTCGGTGACCGGCGCCGAGCGGCTGACCCCGCCCGCCGGGGCCGTCCTCGTCGGGGACGACGTGCTGCTCCCGCGCGACCTGCTCGCCGACCGGCTCGGCGGCCTGAAGCCCGCCGGGCTCTGGGCCTACGAGGCGCTGCGGATCGAGGGCCACCGCCCCCGGCTGGGCTTCGAGACCGACCACAAGACGATCCCGCACGAGGTGGGCTGGATCGGCACGGCCCTCCACCTGAGCAAGGGCTGCTACAAGGGGCAGGAGACCGTGGCCCGGGTGCACAACCTCGGCCACCCCCCGCGCCGCCTGGTCTTCCTCCACCTGGACGGCAGCGTGGACACGCTGCCCAAGCACGGCGCCCCGGTGGTCCACGACGGCGTGGAGGTCGGCTCGGTCGGCAGCTCCGCCCGGCACCACGAGCTCGGCCCGATCGCGCTGGCGGTGGTCAAGCGGACCGTCCCGGTGGACGCCACGCTGCAGGCCGCGGGGGTGGCGGCGACCCAGGAGGTCATCGTGCCGCCGGACGCCGGGCGCAACGTCACCATCGACCCGGCTCTGCGCCGGCGCATCCGCTGACGCCAGGCCGGCCGCGCCGCCGCACCGCACACGGTACGGCGGCGCGGCAGACGTCAGCGCGGCGAGGACGTAGCCGCGCCCGGCCGCCGCGCCGGACTCTCCGATGACCGGATCAGATCTCCAGGATCAGCGTGATGGGGCCGTCGTTGGTCAGGCCGACCTTCATGTCGGCGCCGAACACCCCGGTCTCCACGTGGGCCCCCAGCGCGCGTAGCTCGGCGCAGACGGCCTCCACCAGCGGCTCGGCGACCGGTCCGGGCGCCGCGGCCTGCCAGGTGGGGCGGCGCCCCTTGCGCGCGTCGCCGTAAAGGGTGAACTGGCTGACCACGAGCAGCGGCGCGCCGATGTCGGAGCAGGACTTCTCGCCGGACAGGATCCGCAGGCCCCAGAGCTTGGCGGCGAGCCTGGCCGCCTCCGCCGGGGTGTCGGTGTGGGTCACCCCGACCAGCACCAGCAGGCCGGGCTCGTCGATCGCCCCGACCGTCGTCCCGTCCACCGTCACCGAAGCGGAACTCACCCGCTGAACAACCGCACGCATGCCCCCCATCATCTCGTGATCCTCGACCTCCCTAGAATCCTCGCGAAAGGAGACAAAGGTGTCTGCTGAGTCGTTGGTTGTCGAGGTCGTCCGTTCGGGGTTCGTGGAATCCACACATCGGGCCCGGATGCTTGCCGTCGGTGCCGACGGCTCCCCGGTGCGGGTGCACGGCGCGGTGGACGCCCTGGTCTCCCCCCGTTCGTCGATGAAGCCGCTGCAGGGGCTGGGCATGCTGCGCGCCGGGCTCGCCCTGGAGGGGGAGCTGCTCGCGCTGTCGTGCGCCAGCCACGCGGGGGAGCCGTTCCACGTGGCGGGGGCCCGGCGGATCCTTTCCGGCGCGGGGCTGGATGAGGGCGCGCTGCGCTGCCCGGAGGACCTGCCCGAGGACGTCGCCTCCCGGGACGAGGTGCTGCGCTCGGGCGGCGGCCGGGCCAGGATCTACATGAACTGCTCGGGCAAGCACTCGGCGATGCTCGCCACCTGCGTGGTCAACGACTGGCCGCTGGAGACCTACCTCGACCCGGCGCACCCGCTGCAGAAGGCCATCCGCCACACGGTCGAGGAGCTGACCGGCGAGCGCGTCGCGGCCACCGGGGTGGACGGCTGCGGCGCCCCGCTGTTCTTCGTGTCGATGGTGGGGGTGACCCGGGCGTTCCGCGCTTTCGTCCAGGCCGCGCCCGGCACCCCCGAGCGCCGCATCGCCGACGCCTTCCGCGACCACCCCGAGTGGACGTCCGGCACGACCCGGCCGGAGGCCCGGCTGATGCGCGCGGTCCCCGGGCTGATGGTCAAGGCGGGCGCCGAGGCGTTCGACGCCTTCGCCTTCGCCGACGGTCGCGCCGGGACCGTCAAGATCGAGGACGGTGGCCAGCGGGCCCGGGTCCCGGTCACGGTCGCGGCGCTGCGCGCCCTCGGCCTGGAGGGCGCCGGTCTCGACGAGCTGGCCGCCGGTGTCCTGTTCGGCGGCGGCCGTCCGGTCGGCGAGATCCGCCTGCGCTAGGCCGGCCTCACCCTGCTCCGCCTGCGCCAGGCCGGCCTCACCCCGCCCCGGGCGCCTGGCGCGCCCCGGCGGCGCGGAGCAGGGCGGCGACCTCGCGCTGGCCCTTGGCGACGGCGTGCGCGAGCGGGGTGACGCCGTCGCGGTCGGCGAGGTCGACGTCGGCGCCGGCCGCGACGAGCAGGCCGACGATCTCCTGGTAGGGGGCGCCGCCGTCGCCGAGGATGACCGCCTCCAGCAGGCCGGTCCAGCCGAGGTCGTTGACGTGGTCGACCTTGATGCCCGTCTTGAGGACCTCACGGACGTAGTCGACGTGCCCGCGCTCGCAGGCCGGGATGAGGGAGACGCCTCCGTAGCGGTTGCGCACGGTCAGGTCGGGCCCGGCCGGCAGGAGGGCCCTGAGCATCGCCACGCTGCCGGTCACGCCGGTGACCAGCCAGGGGGTGTCGTGCTTGAGGTCCGCCGCGTCCGGGTCGGCGCCGGCCGCGACCAGCGCCTCGGCCACCTCGACGTGGTCGGCCGCCGAGGCGAGCAGCAGGGCCGTACGGCGCTGCCCGTCGCGGGCCTCGACGTCCGCCCCGGACCGGAGCGCGTCCCGGACCTCGGCGGCGTCCCCGCGCGCGGCGCCGGCCAGCAATCGTGCGTTGAGCATGCCTGATCCTCTCATCTCGCGGCCGCCGCACGCCGCCGCCAGCAGGGCCGGCCCGGCGGCCAGGAGCGCCCGGCGCCGGCCGTTCACCACTCGGCCCGTTCAGCCGAGCTGCCCGGCGACCGCCTTGAGACCGGCCTGGGCGATGGCCTCGTCGATGTCGCCGCCGGGCGCGCCGCCGACCCCGATGCCCGCGATGGGGGCGCCGCCGGAGGTGACCGGGACGCCGCCGCCGAGGAAGAGGGTGCCCGGGATGTCGGCGATGGTCGGGCCGTCACCGGAGGCGCCCTTGGCCAGCTCGCTGGTCGTCTTGCCGAAGGAGACCGCGGTGAAGGCCTTGCGCCTGGCCGACTCCTCGGTCTGCGGGCCCGCGCCGTCCCCCTTCAGCACCAGCCGGGTGGCGCCGGACCGGTCGACGATCACGACGGTGACGCGCTGCCCCTGCTTGGCGGCCTCCTTCCGCACGGCGTCGGCGATCTTCAGGGCGGCGTCGGCGGACAGCACGCCGGTCTGCACGACGGCCTGCGGGCCGCTCGTGGCCCGCGTGGGGGCGGTCTGGGCGGCGGCGACGCCGGTGGCGCCGGTCAGGATGGCGAGTCCCGCGAGGGAGCCGGCGATCGCACGGGTGCGGGCGGACAGGGCCGTCATGTGTTTCTCCAGTTCGGTGCGGTGGATCGGGCACACCCAAGGCTGCCCCCGGCGCCGCCGTACGCCATCGGGAGCACGGTCGACCCCCGGACGCCGGGTGGTCGAGACCGGGGTCAACCGATCGGTTGATGCGCCGCCCCCGCGGTGGCGGCATCCTCGGCGGGGGATAGCGTCGGAGACGGATCGGACGGGGGCGGTGATGAGGGAGCGCGTCTGGCTCAGCCGGGCCATGCACCTGGGGTTCTACCTGCTGCTCGCGGCCTCCGCCTGGCGGCTGGTGTCCCGGCACGGCATGGACGCGCGGACCGTCGCCTCGCTGGCCGTCTGCGGCCTGCTCGCCCTGGTGTACGCCGCCGGCGTCGTCTTCTGGGGCGACCCCGGCCGGGGCCGCCTGGTCTGGCTGGGGACGGTGGTCGCGGTCTGGCTGGCGCTGGTGGTCCTCGCGCCGTCGTTCAGCTGGTGCGCGGTCCCGCTGCTCTTCCTGTGCCTGCGGTCGCTGCCGCCACGCGGTTTCCTGCTGGCCACCGCGGTGCTCACGCTCGTCGTGATCGCGGCCCAGCTGAAGATCGCCCAGGAGGTCGACCTCAGCCTGATCCTCGCGCCGATCGGCGTCGCCACCATGATCGCGGTGATCTTCTGGGAGCTCCAGCGCGAGAGCGCCGCCCGGCAGCGGCTCATCGACGACCTGATCAGCACCCAGGGGACGCTGGCGGACTCGGAGCACCGCACCGGCGTCCTGGAGGAGCGCGAGCGGCTGGCCAGGGAGATCCACGACACCCTCGCCCAGGGCCTGACCAGCATGGGGCTCCTGCTCCAGGCCGCCGACCGGATGTGGGCCGCCGACCCGGACCTGGCCCGCGCCCATGTACGGCGGGCCGCCCTGGCCGCGGCGGAGAACCTGGACGAGGCCCGGCGGTTCGTCCGGGACCTGCAGCCGCCCGGCCTGGAGGGCGTCTCGCTGCCCGAGGCGCTGGCCCGGCTGTGCGAGCGGGCCGGACACGACACGGGGCTGGAGGTGCGCTTCCGGCACGAGGGCGAGCGGCGCCCGCTGGAGCCGGAGGTCCAGGCGGCGCTGCTGCGGGTGGCGCAGGGGGCGCTGGCCAACGTCCGGGACCACTCGCGGGCGGGGAAGGCCATGGTGACGCTGTCCTATCTGGATGACGAGGTCACGCTGGACGTGTTCGACGACGGCGCCGGATTCGCCGAGCCCGCCCCGGCCCCCGGGCGGGGATACGGGCTGCGGGCGATGCGTGACCGGCTCGCGGAGGTGAACGGCTCCCTGGCCGTCGAGAGCACCCCGGGGGAGGGGACGGCCGTCGCGGCCACGGTCCCCGCCGGGCGCTCCCCCGCGGCACCGCGGCCCGCCGGGGGCACACCGGCGGGGGACGGGGACGCCGCGGCACCGCGTCCCGCCGCGGCGCCGCGGGCGGGGGACGGGGACGTCGCGGCGGACGGGACGGGAGGGCGATGAGGCTGTTCCTGGTGGACGACCATCCGGTGGTCCGGGCCGGGCTGGTGGCACTGCTCGGCGGCGAGCACGACATGGAGGTCGTCGGCGAGGCGGTGGACGGGGAGGAGGCGGTGCGGGGCATCGCCTCGTGCGAGCCGGACGTCGTGCTCATGGACCTGCAGCTCGGTGAGGGCGTCGACGGGGTGGAGGTCACCCGGCGGGTCCGGGCGCTGCCCTCGCCGCCGCAGGTCCTGGTGCTGACGACCTACGAGACCGACGCGGACATCGTGCGGGCCATCGACGCCGGAGCCACCGGCTACCTGCTCAAGGCGTGCCCGCCGGAGGAGCTGTTCCAGGGCATCCGGGCCGCGGCCCGGGGCGAGACCGTGCTGTCGCCGAGGGTGGCGACCCGGATGATGCGGCGGATACGCGATCCCGGTCCCGCGCTGAGCACGCGCGAGGTCGAGATCCTGGAGCTGCTCGCCAGCGGCGCGGGCAACCGCGAGATCGCCCGGCGGCTCTTCATCACCGAGGCGACGGTCAAGACCCACCTGGTGCACATCTACGGCAAGCTGGGCGTGGACACGCGCACCGCCGCCGTCACCGCCGCCGTCGAGCGGCGCCTCATCCGGCTCACCTGACCGGGACGGGCGGGTACGGCCGGGGCGCCCCCTCAGCCGGTCAGGGGTGAGGGGGCCGGGCTCGGAGGGCTCAGAGGGAGCGGAACTGGCGGGTGGAGGAGATCGCGCCCGAGGTCGTCATGGTGAACGTCCGCATCGAGTCGGCGAACTTCGACAGGTCCCATTCGGCCGGACCGTGATACCAGTACAGGTTGTCGGCCTGCTGGCCGTTGCCGGTGACCGAGGTGACCACGCGGGCCCAGCGCTCGACGCTGTCGAAGATCACGGCATAGGGCAGGTAGCGGGAGAACAGCTCCACCCGCTGGGCCGGGGGGATGTCGCCGCCGATGTCGCCGGAGGCGAGATACTCCCGGAAGCCCAGGGTGTGGGCGAGGGCCCCCGCGCCCTTGGAGGTCTTGGCCGGCATGTACTGTCCGCCGACGGCCATGGCGGCGCCGGCGATGATCAGGGCCAGGCCGAGCAGGCCGTAGGTGGTGAACCAGGCCAGCGCGACGGTGGCGAGGACCCCCGCCACGGTGAACAGCACGCCGAAGGTCGTCCAGCGGGTGCGGACGGTGTCGGGGCGGCGGGCGAACCAGCCCTGCGTGACCACGTCGCGGTAGAGCGCGTCGCGGACCTTGCCGAGGTTGGCCGCGAACGAGCCCTGGAGGTGGGAGAGCAGGATCGCGTCACGCCCGTCGAAGATGGCGTCGTAGAGCGCCCGCTCGTAGGTCAGCAGCGAGTTGGTCGGGGCGCCGGCCACCCGGACCAGCATCCAGTCGGGAGAGTCGTAGGCCTGCCGGGGCTGCTCGTCGATCCGGATGAAGCCCCGGACGGCCAGGTCCACGATCGTGGCGGTCACGTCGATCACGTCGGCCTGCTCGTCCATGAGCGTGCCGATCTGGCCGGGGCGCACGCCGTCCGGCGGGGCGAAGTGGCCGTTCTCGACGGCGTTGAGCGAGCCGGACTCGTGGCCGACCACGCGGGCGTCGCGGCCCCGCATCCAGTAGAGCAGGCCGAGGCCGCCGAGCATCAGGACCAGCAGGCCGGCCAGCGCGCCGCCGGTGACGGTGTTCAGGGTGAAGGCGTTGGACAGCTCGAAGCGGCGCTCCAGGACCGGGGCGCCCTTGGTGGCGCCCGTCGGGTAGCCGACGACCACGGTGAGCACCTCGCCCGGCCCCAGCTCCTGCTGCTCGAACTCCGCGGTGGTCCCGGTGTGGTCGGGTGAGGCGGTGGTGCAGCCGATCGCCGAGCTCAGCACGCCCGCGAAGCAGGACAGGTTCTGGAGCTGGGCCGGGCCCTTCACCGTGACCTTGGCCAGGGCGACCGGGACCGACCAGGCGCCCACGGCGTACCACCGCAGCTCCTGGGCGTCGGCCAGGGGGGTCACCGCGCCCTTGACGTCGTACTCCAGCGTGGCGGAGCCCGAGCCCTTCAGGGTGATCGAGTCGCCGGTCAGCGTGCCGTCGCCCTTGAAGTTGGTGATCTGGTAGAGGCGGTCGTTGCCGTCGTCGTAGCGCGTGCGGTCGACCAGCTTCCGCGTCGGCGGGCTGCCCTCGAAGGCGATGGTCTCCTTGACGTGGAGCACACCGTCCTGCCGCAGTTCGAGCGTGACCGTGTCGTCGGTCACCTTGCCCGCCAGAGTGGACGCCGTGCCCGCAGTGCCGGCCGCGAGGGCCGGGGAGGCGCTCAGGGCCAGTGCGAGGGTGGCAACTACGGCCACGCTCCCGGCCGCTCGATGCAATGCAGATCCCGCCATGGCTCGGGAGCCTACCGAGAACCGCCGACCAGTGAATGCCGCCCCCCATTCCTATTTTTCGGTCAATAGACAGACATGTGTTGATATCCGCTAGATTGCCGCCCGGAGATCCATCTCTTGGAGAAGGCGGTCGCATGCCCCGACGCGGATCGAGCCCTCTGGCCTTTGGTGTCTTCGGCGTGCTCGCCATGACGTTCACCGCGGTCGTGGTGATCGCCGCCCTGAACGGCAGTGACGAGGCAGAGGTTCCGGCTGGGCCTGGGACCGGCCCCATCGCGACCAAAAACGCCGAACTCTCGCCGGCCAAGGGCGTGGAGACCACGCCGCCGAGCTTCGGGCCACCGCCCAAGCTGAATCTCGGCTCCCTGGGCGACGCCGAGATCGCGCTGGCGGCCCGGAAGACCCTGGGCGTGGACCTGCGCTACATGCGGCGCTCCGACACCACCGCACGGCTCAAGCGCAACCCGCTGTACGGCACCGGCACGATGCGTCCCACCGCCTGCCGCGCCCCCAGGCCCTCGACCCGGCCGGGCGACATGCTCGGCTACCTCAACGCCGTCACCGGCTGTCTGGACCGCGCCTGGTCCGGAAAGTTCTCCCAGGCCGGAGCAGTCTTCCTGGCGCCTCGCCGGGTCTACTGGAGCCGTCCGGGCCGCGGCCCCTGCGGCACCTACCCCAACCCGGGCGCCGCCGCCTACTACTGTCCCAGCAACCGGGGCATGTACATCGGCCTGTCCCACCTCGTCCAGCAGACCG
This sequence comes from Streptosporangium sp. NPDC048886, assembly GCF_055586905.1. Lineage (NCBI taxonomy): Bacteria > Bacillati > Actinomycetota > Actinomycetes > Streptosporangiales > Streptosporangiaceae > Streptosporangium > Streptosporangium sp. NPDC048886. The sequence goes on along the minus strand of NZ_JBVJHH010000048.1, from coordinate 60,978 downwards.
GCCGGATCAACCCGGCCGCCAACCACGTCCCCTACCTGTCGGTGCTCGCCCACGAGTACGGTCACCACGTGCAGTCGATGGCGGGGATCGGCGGCGCCTGGTGGTGGGAGGTCTCCAACAGGTCCAAGGCCGCCCAGGACGCCCACTCCCGCCGCAGCGAGCTCCAGGCGCAGTGCCTGGCCGGTGTCTTCGTCCGCACCGTCCGCACCCCGCTCGGCGTCACCGCCGCCCGGTGGAACGACGTGCTGCGGATGGAGTACAGCCGCGGCGACGACCAGAACGGCCTGGGCCTGCGTGACCACGGCAACGGCGACCACTACGCCGGCTGGCTCCACCAGGGCTGGAAGTATGCCCGGGTCGGTTACTGCAACACCTGGGTGGTCCCCGCCTCGCAGGTCAGCTGAGCCCGACCGCGCACGGGCCGGACACAGGCGGGCGGCCGCCCACCGGGCGGGCGCTGCCCCGGCCCCGGGCCGGCCGGGAGGGCGCCAACCGGATGGCGCCCTCCCGGCGTCGCCCGGCCCGCCGCGACGGCGGACCTGGCGCTCCGGAGGCGGGGGCGGGGGAAGGGCCGGTGGCCGTGCCCGTCTCCGGAGGGCGCCCGTGGGGGTGTGATGGACGGACCGCCCCACTTGCCCGAGCGGTGAGAACCACTGCACGAGGTTGGGATAGGGCGGCCCGTAACGCCAGATAATGCCCAAGTTTGAGCTCTCCAGGCAAGGTCTGACCTGCAAAAACGTAAAACGCACCCTATGGCGGGGAATGGGTGGGGCAGATGTGACGTCGAGAGGCCGGAGTGGTCGCCCGCAGGGACGCGGCACACCCTCGGACCGCGTCCGCCGGCTCCGGAGAGGGAGCGCCGGTCCCGGGGGGTTCTGGAGGCGGGGTGCCGGTCCCCGCGGCGGTTCCGGAGGTGCGTCCGCCCGATCCCGGGACGGATCTGAAAGCCCGCCCGCCTCCTTCGGGGCGTCCCGGACAGGGGTGCCCGCTCTCCGGGCGGTCCCGAGGGCGAGGATGGCGTCCGCCCGGCCCTGTCACGTGGCTCTTCGGGCGCCGATGGTGTAGATCATGGGGTCGTGGATGACCGCCTGAAACGTCATGATCTGACCGAAGACGAGTGGATACGGCTGCTGCCGTTGCTGCCCGCCCATCCCCGGCGGGGGCACCGATGGGCCGACCACCGCGCGGTGATCAACGGCGTGTTCTTCCGGACCCGCACCGCCTGCCCGTGGCGGGGCCTGCCGGAGGTCTACGGCAGGTGGAAGACCGTCTACAACCGGCACCGCCGCTGGTCCCAGGACGGCACCTGGGAGACGATCCTGGACGCGCTACGGGCCGGTGACACGGTACGGGCCGGTGAGACGCTACGGGCCTGTCATGACGGGGCCGGAGGCCGGGAACGGCCCTGCGGCCCCGGCTCCGCGGCCGGTGGGACCCGGCACCGTGCCCCCGGTGCCCGTCATGCCCCGCCGGAGGACATCCGGCCCGGGAAGATCTTCGAGCTCCCCGGCTGGTGACCGCCGGCCCCGGGGAGCCGGGACGCTCGCCCCGTCCCGGCGCGAGCTCCGGGGACTCAGTCCGCCACCTCGACGCGGAGGCGGCGGAAGCCCTTGCCCTTGCTCTCGATCTTGGCCACCCGCATGCGGCCGATCTGCTTGGTGGAGGCGACGTGGGTGCCGCCGTCGGCCTGGCAGTCCAGGCCGACGATGTCGATGATCCGGACCTCCTCGACCGTCTCGGGCACCAGGTTCGTGGCCGTCCTGATGATGTCGGGGATCGCGAAGGCCTCGGCGCGGGGGAGCACCCGGACGTCGATCCGGCGGTCGGCGGCGATCTCGGCGTTGCAGGCCTCCTCCACGGCCTCCTTGAAACCGGGGGGCACCTCGGGCAGGTTGAAGTCCATCCGGGCGCTCAGCTCGTTCATGTTTCATAAATTGCATACACTACTGATCGTGGTAAACCGAGGTGCAACGACTGCTGCCGTGTATTGCCGCCTGTCCTTGGCCGCCATGGGCGACACGACCAAGGTTGACGACCAAGAGAAGATCTGCCGTGATGTCGCAGCTCGCAGGGGCTGGGTGACCAGAGATGAGCTTGTCTTTAAGGACAACTCGCGGTCCGCCTGGCAAAAGAACCGCAAGCGTCCGGGGTGGGACGCAATGCTCGAAGCGATCGAGCGGGGCGATGTCCAGGCAATCGTGGTCTACCACGGCGACCGACTGATCCGCCAGCCGTGGGACCTTGAGGTCCTCATCAACATCGCGCGATCCAAGGGCATTCACCTCACGAGCCCAACCGGTAGTCGCGACCTCGACAATCCCGACGACCAGTTCATCCTCCGCATCGAAGCTGCACAGGCGTGCCGGGAGTCCGACAACATCTCCCGCCGCACTAAGAACGGCCACCGCCGACGCCGAGAGCAGGGCTACGTCCGCTCCGGTGGTCGAGGCGGCCGGCCGTACGGGTTCCGTACTGACGGAGTCACCCATGTGCCCGAAGAGATCGCTGTCCTTCAAGAGATCGCAGAGCGGATCGTGGCCCGTGAATCCGCCGGGTCGATCTGCCGGGACCTTAACCGGCGAGGTCTGCGCACGGTGACTGGCGGCGAATGGGCGCATAGCACTGTGAAGAAGATGCTGATGAGACCGCGTCTGGTTGGTCTCATGCCAGATGGGCTGAGTAAGGCAGCATGGGAGCCAGCGCTGGATCGTGAGTTGTGGGAGTCGGTGCAACTGATCCTCGGCGGTAAGGCCGCGGAGTTCGACTACGCCACCAACGCGCGCCGTTACCTTCTCTCTGGCATCGCTGTGTGCGGCACAGAGGGGTGTGGTCAGCCGTTGGTGATCAGGCACAACACGCGCGAGGAATCTCTCCGCGGCTACGGCTGCATCAATCCTGATTGTCCGAAGAAGGTTCATCGATCCGTCGCACACCTGGATCTCTACGTTGAAGCATGGGTGATCGGGTTGCTTCAGGGTGATGGCCTCGTGGCGGACTCGCGCCGGCCGGAAAACTCCGGATACGTCGCGGAGATCGCAGCGTTGGAAGCGCGCCGGGCAGAAACAGAGCAGTCACTGGCGGACTTGGTCAACCACCCCACAGTTCGGCCAGATGTGCTGATCCGTGCGATCGAGGGCTTCGACCGAAAGATTGCTGAGCTCCGGGATCGTATGGCGATATCAAGCCGCGGCCAGCTCTTGGCCCGCTACCAGGGCATCACCCTCCCGGAGTGGAGGGCGCTGCCTCTGGAAACGCGCCGCACACTGGTTGCGGCCTGTTATCGCGTCATCGTGCTGCCGTCGAAGAAGCGGGGTCCAGGGTTCGACGAGAGCTGCGTGCAACTCGTCCCCGTAGAGGAGTAGGGAGCTAGCCGGCCACGCATACAGTCAGCAGCGGATCCAGGTCGATGCCGACTAAACAACGTTCGGCAGCCACCACCTGCGGCGCTGCTTCCTGCGTGGACATTGGCTTCGCCGTCTGCGTGAAGTTCGACGCGCTAGGTGAAGCCTTGGGGGAAGGGCGTGCATTAGGGGCTGCCGAGATGCTCGGCATGGGGGATGTGTCCTCCTGTGGACGCTCCTTGGGTTTGGTGGGGGTAGGCGATGGATCGTGGCTCGCCTTAACGGCTGGGGTTGGTGCGGGGCGAGTTGGCTTTATCTTGGGGGCCGTTTCCTGGTGCACGGGTTCCTGGCGTGTGGGGCGCAGAGGTTTGACGGTTGGAGGCGGGAGAGCGGTGGCGCGCGTCGGGGTGGCCGGCGCGGTGACCGTACGAGTTACGGCCGGACGCGGTGACAGGGTGACGATCTGAATGGCCGCAGGAGGGCGGGCCAAGCGGCGCTCACTGCCATCCAAGATGAGGGCCGCGCTGGTGGCGATTGCCGCCGAGGTGGCTGCTGTACCCGCTATGGCTGTGGCGATAGGGCGATCTCGCATCATCCGAGTGATCCACTCGATCACCCCGCCGACGAACACAAGGATGACCACCTGGGGGCGAAGCTTCTTGAGTGCCGCCAGTGCGATTGTGCGTCGTTTATCGACATTGATGACGATGAGCGGAGCCTTGTCCGGCATGCTCTCGATGCTGACTGCAGCGATTTCCGACTCAAGAGGTTTGCGCCGGTACGGCTGGACGTTGCCGCTCATGCGGCATGGTCCTCGACCAGTCCTATCAGGCATTTCCAGACCGCTAGCTCGCGGTCGGGCCGTCGCTTGCCGAGCGGGTCAATTACCGCTTTGACTTTGCAGCCATGGATGTAAGTGACCACTAGCTGCTGGGCTCCAACTGGGGAACGCATCGCGCGCACCAGTTCGGCGGGTGGTGTCTCCATATCTACGGTGTCGTGTCGGTCGACATCCTGAAGGCGTTCCGCAAGCACGGCTTCGCGGAGTGTGGCCTGCTTGGCGAGGTCATGCTCACGGATTGTTCGACTGCGGGATGTGATGAAGCGGACTCGCTGCCGAAGTTGGCTGAGGGTCTTCTCTGCCTCGACTTCGTCGTAGTAGGGGTCATCGATGTTGCTGGAGGACGACGGCACGCCCACACCTCCCAAGGTTGTTGCGGAGAGCGCGGTGGATCCCTCGCCGTGTTGTCGGGTCTACAGGGGACGCCTGGGGTCCGTGAGAGGTCTATGTCTCTTTGTTTCTTGCAACCGTTTTGTTACTTAAAGTGCCTCACTAACGGACAATTGCCCAATATCGCCTAATAGCTAGGCACCCTTCCGTTGCTGCTCGCGTTCGTTGCTGCCTTGTTTGTGTTCCAGCAGCTCATCGATCTTCATGCTTTGGGCGTCGACCTTCGCGTTGACGTTGGCCAACTGCTGCTGCATGGCTGCCAGGTAGGCGAGCAGGGCCGCCTCGGTGGGTGTCGGGTTCTCAATTCCGAAGGGGAGGGCAACTTCTGCGGGCGCCTTCGCCTCGGCCGCAGAAGTTGCGGAGGGAGCCTTCTGTGCGACAGGAGTGGGTTCTTCGCCGTCAAGAACGCGATCGATACTGCCTGGCTCCCACTGCAGCGCGTTCTCGATGCCGCGCTTCGTGAGTGCGCTCGGCTGGTTGTGACCGCGCCTGATTGCTCTGAGCGTCTCAACGGTGATCTTGGCGTCTGTTGCAACGTTTGCCCACGTCATGTGGAGTGCCTCGCGCCGCTTGTTCATGGCGATATCGAGGCGCGCGTGGCTGGATGTCGGCTCTGGGCTCACGTCTGTCAATCATGGACTACAGACCTGTACAGGTCTAGACAGTCAGGATCCAAGTAAGGGGGGCGTGTCAAGTTCGCTAGTACAGATCTGTGGGTAGATCTGCACAAGTTACCCCGAGTAACACCTAGATCTGCTGTACAGATCTGTACTAATCTGCATGCATGCAAGTCACCAAGGCCGACGGAAAGAAAATCCGAGCACAGCGCGAAGCGGCCGATCTTACGGTCGACGAGCTGGTCGATGCCCTCGCTGAGCGCGAAAAGATCAAGCGCCACCCAGACACCATCCGCAACATCGAACTCGGTTATAAGCAGCCTGGATTCAAGCTGCTCAACGCCATCGTGCGCGTCCTCGACGTCCCCCGCGAGGAACTCCTGGCCGACACAGAGCCCGAGGTGAGCGCCGGATGAGCACGCGCGACGCCAACCCCCCGAAGCCCCCCATGTGGGCGTGCGGCGGATGTAAGTCCAAAAACGAGGACTTCCGCGACGCCTGCCGAAACTGCGGAGGTGCTCGATGACCACACCCCCAGAGGAAGCCGGCGATAACAAGTCCCGCATCTTGCGCACTCCCGAAGAGATTTACGCGGCAGGGCTAGCCGCATGTCACGCCAGGGGTGACAAGCTCACCGAACGGCAGCGTGAACGGATCATCGCAATCCTCCGTCCCCACTTGGCATCGCTCAGGCAGGGGGACGCAGCATGAGCGACCTCCAGTTGTTCGACTTCCCTTCCACGGGCCAGCAGGTGCGGGCGTTCGCCATCGACGATCAGCCCTGGTTTGTCGCGGCCGACGCTTGCGCAATCCTCGCCATCGGCAACCCGCGGCAGGCCGTCGCCTACCTCGACGAGGACGAGGTACGACAGGCACCCGTCACTACTAATGACGGGTCCGGCAGGGTGCTCCCGACGAACCTCATCAACGAGGCGGGGCTGTACTCGCTGATTCTCCGTAGCCGCAAGCCGGAGGCGAAGGCGTTCAAGCGGTGGATCACGCACGAGGTACTGCCGGCCATCCGTCGCACGGGCTCCTACTCGGTGCAGCCGCAGTTCGAGGTCCCGCAGTCCTTCGCTGACGCCTTGGAGTTGGCCGCTCGGCAAGCCCGTGCGATCGACAAGGCGAATCAGCGGATCGGCGAGCTGGAGCCCAGCGCGCAGGCGTGGAACGTTCTGGCCTCCGCGCACGGCGACTACTCGGTGCGCGAGGCGGCGTTCATCCTCAACCGGGACCCAGCGATCTCGACCGGCCAGAACCGGCTGTTCGACACGCTGCGGGATCTGCGCCTCGTCGACTCCCGCGATATCCCCTACGCCACTCACGAGCGGCATGTGACTCTGCGGTCCCGCCACTTCGAGCACCCGCGGACGGGGGAGCGGAAGCTCACCCAACAGGTGCGGATCACCGCTGACGGGCTGCGCTACCTGCACAAGAAGCTCGGCGGCTCCGCGCCGTTCGAGTCACTGATCGGAGACGCGGCGTGACTCCCGCCCAGGACTACGCCGTCCTCGGGTTCCACACCCGCTGTGAGGAGCTCCGCCAGCTCGACGTCGGCGACGACGCCCCCACTACCTCCTGACCAGCAAAAAGCCCCCGCCGGATGCCGCCGACGAGGGCCAGACCACCGCTCAACTCAATCAACCTGAGGAGCAAGAAGTCATGACCACAGTAACCCAGGTCAGCATCGCTGACGATGCCGCCGCCTGGCAGAACGTCAAAGCCCAGTTCCCGGGGACGGCCCGCGATGAGCTCGACCGGATCGAGCTTGGGGAGCGCGTGGCTGACGCGCTGAACGGCGGTGCCCGATGACCGCCGTCGCCCTGGCCGGCCCGCTGGAGACCTCCGACGCGCTGATCCGCGCTCAGAGTCAGGCCGATGCCCGTACTCGGCAGGGCGCCGCTGCCGCCGTCCTCGCGGTCATCGTGACGATGAACCTGCCCGCCGCTGACTGGAACGTGTCGGTGATCTGGCCTGGCACTTTGGAGGGTCAGATCGGGTCGCACCTCGGAAACGATGAGGAGCGGCTGGCCGACATCATCCGCTGGGCGGAGGCGCTGCACGCGCCGCTGTCTTGGCGGGCGTTCGGTGACGGCGACACCGGGGCTGTGCATGTCAGGGGCGAGTTCCTGAACACCCCCGTGAGGATCTTCGCCGGCATGTCGGCTCGCCCTGAGCAGGTGCCGGCGGTGACCGCATGAGCGCCGCCTTCTTGGAGACCTACTGGAAGGTCGTCCACACCGGCCTCGACGGCGACGGAGACGAAGTCCACGGGGAGGTGCCGTGTGACGGCCGGGTCCTCGCTGAGATGGCGTTGGCGCAGGTCCTCGACTGGCAGGAGCTCAACGACCTGCCGTTGGACGCGCGCATTCTGACCCGCCGCGGCTACGGCCCGTGGGTCTCCCTCTCCACTCCCGCTGAGCAGATCGGAGCGAACGCGTGAAGGCCAAGGACATCACGCCCGGAGTCGTCTACGGCTACCGCGCCAGCAAGTACGACGAGGTCAGGCCCGTTGTGTTCCTCGCACCGGTGGACGCTGACCACGTCTACAGCGAGGCGAGCCACCATCGGGCCAAGGACGTCCCGCAATTCGCCATGGAACGCACCGGCACTAAGCCGAAGCGCGGCACCCGCTACAGCGAAAGGACATGCGGTTACCCGGCCGTCACTTCCTATGGGCAGGTCGATGTCGAGGCTTTGGCATCCGTCACCCTCGCCGACTTCGAGACCGCCACCAGCACCTACCACGGTGAGCAGGGCATCGAGTTCCAGCTGATCACCACCCTTGGGCACGTCATCGGCCCGTGGGAGGAGGCAGTCGCCGCCGACCAGGCCGAGCGCGCCGCACGGGACGCTGAGCAGGACCGCGAGGAGCGGGAACGGGAAGCTGCTCAGTCGCGAGCCGAGGCCGGTATCGCTGCTCTTGCCGCCCTGGGCGTGACGGCCGAGGCTGACCACGGCTGGCGTCCGTCCGCGCTGACGATCCGCCTCGGCGAGGTCGACAAGCTCCTCGCGCTGCTTGGCCAGTCCTCTCCCTCTCAGGGAGGCGACCGTGGCTGACACCGTCAAGATCAAGTGCTCCATGTCGGTGAACTACGCCATCAACACCGACTACGACGAGGTCATCGACACCGGGATCCCCCGCTCCGAATGGGACGCGATGTCTCCCGACGAGCGCCGCAAGGTCTGCGAGGAGATCTACGAGGAGTTCGTCTGGCAGCAGATCGACGGCTACTGGGACGTCATCGAAGACGGCGGTGAGCAGTCGTGATGGCTCCTGTCTGCTGGCTGACGGTCAGCGCCGCCGCAACCCGCCTCCGCTGCACGGTCAAGCAGGTGCAGGACCTGGTCAACGCCCGCGATCTACACGACCGGTGGATGCACGACCACCAGGTGATCTCTGAGGAGTCGGTGACCACCTACCTCGCCCAGCACCGGCCCGTCCCCGCGGCGGCGTTTCTGGAGCCCTCCTTCGTGGATCCCGAGGACGCCATGTCGGCCCACCTCGCCCAGCGCGCCGGCGACCCGGAGGGGCCGATCCCCGTACGCGGAGGACCCGCCCTCGACCCGCAGACCGAGCACGAATACATCAGGGAGCGCGAGAAGTGACGTTCATCTTCACCCCGGCGACGAAGGAAGAGGCCAAGGCCCGCGTCGCGCTGACCGGCCCCTCCGGCGCAGGCAAGACCTACACCGCGCTGACCATCGCGACGGTGCTCGCCGAGAGTGTCGCGGTCATCGACACCGAGCGCGGGTCGGCCAGCAAGTACGCCGACGAGTTCACCTTCTCCCGCCTGAACCTTCAGTCGTTCGAGCCGCACACCCTGTGTCAGGCACTCGCCGCCGCTGCTCACGGCGGGTTCGGCGCGGTCGTCATCGACTCCCTCACGCACTTCTGGTCGGGAACCGGCGGCATGCTGGAGCAGGTCGACTCCGCGGCCAAGCGCGGCTACGGCGGTAACTCCTTCGGCGGGTGGAAGGAAGCCCGCCCGATGGAGCGTCAGATGATCGACGCTCTGGTGTCCTACCCGGGCCACGTCGTCGTCACGATGCGGTCCAAGACCGACTACGTCATCGAGGAGGACCAGCGAGGCCGGAAGGTGCCGCGCAAGGTCGGCTTGAAGCCTGAGCAGCGCGAAGGCATCGAGTACGAGTTCGACATCGTCGGCGACTTGGACCACGAGAACACGCTGGTCATCACCAAGTCGCGGGCGCGGAACCTCGCCAACCGGGTCATCCCCAAGCCGGGCCGGGAGTTCGCGGAGGAGATCGGCGCCTGGCTGGGCGACGGTAAGCCGGCCGTGGACGCCAACCACTACCGGGATCGGGCGCTGGACAAGCACGCCACCCGGCAGGATCTCGGCGCGCTCGGCGCGGAGGTACGGGCCAAGGGCCTGTTCAACGCGATGGTCGTGGACGACCACGACGACGCCGTGGCCCTCGGCGAGCTCATCACCCGGCGCTGGCACGAAGCTCCGAAAGAGCCGCAGGCCGACGCCGAGAAGGGTGAGGGGGCCGCGGCATGAGCGACTTGTCCCCGACCGAGGCCCGCCTCACCTTCGCCCTGCTGAAGATTCGCAAAGCCCAGATCGACCGGGCCATCAACCGGGTGACGCCGTTCATCGACCAGCAGCCCGGCGACAGGAACGCCGCCAAGCTCGGCGCTGCCCGTCTCGGCAAAGTGGCTATGACCGAGCCGGAGGTGAAGCCGCTCGTCACCGACCGGGCCGCGTTCACCGCCTGGGTGGAGAAAGCCGCCGAGACCGAGGTCGAGCACGTGCCGACCGTTCGCCCCTCCTACGAGGCGAAGCTCCTGGAGGAGATCGCCAAGCGTGGCGCGGCCGTCACCCTGCATGGGGAGGAGATCCCCGGCGTGACGTTCGGGTACGGCTCGACCCCGCAACAGCGCTTCTACGCCGACGACAACGCCGAGGATCTGCTCGGCGTGGTCGAGGCGAAGGACCTGCCGGACATCGAGGGCATCGACCTGGCCGCGCTGCTCGGCGTGCAGGGCGGCAACCAATGAAGCGCGGCGGCCCGATCCGGCGGAAGACCCGGCTGGTGGCGAAGACGCCCACGCCGCGCGGCAAGGGGCTCAAGCCTGGCGCCGCGGCCCCGGTCCGCAAGGTCCCAGCGAAGAAGCCATCCCGCAACACTGGCCCGGCCCCCACGGTGCGGCACGCGGTCCGGGACCGCGACCTGGACACGTGCGTCGTGTGCGGTGTCGTCGTCACCGGCCGGCCCGCGTCGATCCATCACCGCCGCAACCGCGGCATGGGCGGATCATCGGACCCGCGCATCAACGATGTCACGAACCTGCTGGTCGTATGCGGTGACGGCACGAGTGGCTGTCACGGCATGCTGACCGACCGGCCGTGGGAGCTGGACGCCGAGAAGCACGGCTGGATCATCGGCCGCAACTCGATCGCTGACCCGGCTCTGGTGCCTGTCCTGGTGGCGTGGCTGGGCTGGTGCCTGCCGACCCCGGACGGCCGCTGGGAGCGGACGGAGGCGCCGTCGTGAAGGCGCTGACCGTCCGCCAGCCGTGGGCCTGGGCCATCGGCTATGCAGGCAAGGACATCGAGAACCGGACGTGGGACACGACGCACCGGGGCCTGCTCGCCATCCATGCGGGCGCACGGTGGGACGGCGATGACGCGGCGGCCCGAGTTTTTGAGCTGGCCGGCGCTTACGTGCTGAAGACCACCGTGTCGGCGATCGTCGCAGTGGTCGAGCTCGTCAATGTCTGTGCCGTGGACGGCTTCACAGACTCCTGCCAGTGCGGGAAGTGGGCCATCGGCTTCCAGCGCCACTGGAAGCTCGCCAACCCTCGCCCGCTGGTCGAGCCCGTGCCATGCAAGGGGCGGCTCGGCCTGTGGAACCTGCCTGAGGACGTTGAGGTCGCCGTGCTGCGGCAGATCGAGGTGGCGTCATGACGGCCCCGGTCGTCGCGTGGGAGCTGTGCTCCTGGTGCAACGTCATGGTCCCCACCCCGCACGCCTGCCCCTCCTCCGGCCCTACGTGCCCCACGGAGGCCGGTGAGCACTGCGGGATGTGCGAGACCGACCTCCGCCTGCAGCAGGCGGACCTCGCCGCTCAGGCCGCCACCGAGGACGCCCTTCACGGGTCGCCCTCGGACCTCGATCACCCCTGAAGCACGAAGCCCCGCCCGGGGATAGCGGGCGGGGCTCCACCCCCAACCCTAGAAGGGAATCAGCTGTGGCTGACACCAAGCGTGACCCCCTCGCTGACATCGCGCCCTACCCCCAGAAGGAGGAGGAGGCCACCGCAGAGGCGATGGCCAGGCACTATGCCGCGTTCGCCCTGATGCACCACACGCTGACCATGGGCCACCTCTCGTTCGAGAAGGACCGCGACAGGTACATGGCCTCCATCGGACACACGGTCGCCTACTACGGCATCACGTATCTGCTGCGGGAGCTGGAGGAGCGCGCCGGGACCGCTCAGGCCGACGCGGTGGCCTGCGAGTTGTGGAAGGACTGGGTGGACGGTTCGTGGATCGGGTCGTCCCTCTGGGAGTGGCTGGACGAGGAGTACGGCATCGACCCGGCCGGGGTGCAGAAGGCCGCGGCTGAGGTCTACGAGTCCATCAAGGCGAAGGCCGCCGAGAGCACCGCTGATGGTGCGGCATGAGCCACATCGATGACCTGTACGAGCCCGGAGACGACCGGGAGCCCGACGCGCCGGAGGAGTACGAGGAGCCGCTCGACCTCGACGCGATCCTCGCCGCCTACCGGGCGTCGATGGAAGAGTCCCGCATCACCGGCCCGTACCTGACTGCGGTCCTCGCCGCGGTGCCGGACCTGATTCGGGAGCTGCGCGCGGTGCGCGAGGAGCTCGCCTATTGGCGGGGCCTGGAGATGGACCAGGTCTACGCCGTCGCGCACGGCGGCAACCGGCGCCCCGAGGACTGCGCGCTGTTCGTCCACCACCGCAGCGGAGACGCCGCCGAGCACTCTGCCGCCCAGGACCCGGACGGCGCCACGGCGTACATGCGGGTGCGGACGCTGCACCCGTGGGCCGAGCTCGGCGAAGCCCCCTTCTGACCTTCCCCTTCCCCTTGCCGTCTCCGCGCCCTCCATCGGGGGTGGGCGCGGAGGCGGCCCCCTCGACCTAGGAGACCCACGATCATGAGCAACCCGTACCCAGCCGATCTCTCCCCTGTCCACCTGACAGCCGAGGACACCGACTTCCTGCGCCAGCGCCTGGAGCGCGACGAGGCGACCCTGATGAACGTCCGCGCGGATCGGGCCGTGATTCAGGCGAAGCTCGACTCCCGCGATCGGGTCATCGCGACCCTGGAGCGGTCGGTCGAGGAGGCCAAGCTGGCGCTCGGCGAGATCGCCAGCGCAGACCACCCTTTGACGACGCAGGGCGACCGCCTGGTGCACACCGCTCAGTGGGGGAACGTCGACCCGGATCCGACGCGGGTTTTCCAGCCCGCGGAGCCGGCTGGCCGGTGCAAGGGCTGCCAGGAGCCGCTGTGGCCCACCGCGAACGGTTCAGGGCTGGTGCACGCCTATGGCGGCGCGGACTGCTTCCCCGAGCAGGAAGACACCCCGCAGGCCGAGCTCGCCGAGCCGGTCCGGTGACCGGCCTGCGCCGCTTGTGGCGGCACTACGTGGCCCGCCAGCCGTACACCGGCCGGCACGCCCTCCCGGCCGAGACGCCGGGCCCCATCGCTGACGACGCCCCCACCGTGTCCTTCCGCCGCCCCCCGTACCCCCAGGAGCCGACCCGATGAGCACCGACACCCCCGAAGCCTGCCCGAAGAGCATCTATCTGCTGCGCCAGGAGAAGGTAGCCCACGCCATCCAGGCGTGGCAGGCGAGCACCAACACCTCCGGTCACCCGCTCGCTGACGCGAACGACCTGACCGACCACCTCGACAACGAGGGCCTGCTGATCCTGCCGCGGGCCGTCACCTACGGCAGGTGGGTGGTGCTGGTGGACGGCGAGCCCGCACCGTACCCCGACAGCGGTCGTCCGGCCGGGCCGGTGGACGCCGAGCAGGCCGCTGAGATCTTCCTGATCGAAGCGGCCAAGGCTGAGTCCGTCGACCGGTCACGGCAGATCACCATCCGTCCGGCGACGGACGCCGAGCTCGTCACATACGCGATCGGCGGTGCCCTGTGAGCACCGAGACGCACACCCCCGCTGCCGACCTGCTTGGGGCGGTCCGGCGCAAGCCCAACGGCAAGGTCCTCGCGGTCCTGTGGCCGGCCCCGCCGCACAAGGCGCGGTGGATGGTCACCGACTGCTGGGGTTCGTGCGGCTACGAAACGGACGAGGCGGTCGCGGACTGGCCGGTTGTTGGCGCGGTCCCGTACAGCCCCGCTGCCGGGTTCCCGATGCCCGCCCCCGCTTCCGCTGTTCAGGGAGAGGCGGAGACCAGCGGGGGCGACCGTGGCTGAGTCGATCACCCCGGAGCACTTGGACGAGCTGGTCGACACCGACCCGATCCGGTTGAAGGAGATTGCGCTGTCTCTCCTCATCAAGGTGGAGCGGCTCCGCGCCGAGTTGGCCGAGATCCGCGCTGACGAGCGTGCCCGCTGCGTCGCCGAGCTGCGCGCCCACTCGGTCGAGCGCATGGACATCGCCGTTGGCCAGGTGAGCGCTGGTGACGACAACGGGTTCGCCCGCGTCTCCTACGCCGCGACGATGAGCAAGGCTGCTCATCTCCTGGAGTCCGGAGAGCTGTCCACCCCGCTCGCTGGTCAGGGAGAGGCGGAGACCGCCGGGGGTGCCGAGTGAAGCCGCTGCTGCTGATCGACGTGGACGGCGTCCTGAACCCGTTCCGCCGCCCCGGCCCCGAGTGGGTCAAGACGAAGTGCTCGGTGGATGGCCGCTCTTACAACGTGCTGCTCAACCCGGGCCACGGCAAGCAGCTGCTGGAGCTCGCCGAGACGGTCGGCTGTGAGCTGGTGTGGGCCACCACCTGGGAGCACGACGCCAACACGCAGATCAGCCCGATCATCGGCCTGCCGCAGCTGCCCGTAATCGAGGTGGATCGCGACAACCAGCACCGCCACCGCTACGACGACGTCAGGCACAAGACGCCGCACGTCGCCGAATGGGTGCAAGGCCGCCCGTTCGTGTGGCTCGACGACTACCTCACCCACCGCGACGAGGAATACCTGCTCGCCCACGAAGGAGTCGGCGACTTTCTGATCATCCACGTCGATGACGGGCTCGGCATCACTGATGACGACCTCCGCGAGGCCGCCGCTTGGCTGACCGAGCACCAAGGCGGATCTGGTGCCTGACGTCATCAACCCGTGGTGGTTCGCCCCCGCTGGGCTCCTGATCGTTGGGGGCCTGGCGTGGGCGGCCACCGCCCATCTGATCCGGGCGTGTCGCTCCCGCCGCTTCATCGCCCGCCTACGCGCCGAGGGCGCCGCTATGGAGGCCGAGGGCTACTTCCAGGTCGACCAGGAGCGGCGCCTCCTCGCCGACGCCTATGACGTGTTCGAGGAGGAGAGCAATGCCTGAGGTAACTGTCCGCCGCGCCCAGCTCTGGGCGAGTCGAGTCGAGCCGTCCCGCCGTTTCCTCGTCACCACCGCCACCGACGCTGACGCCCGAGGCATGGACTACAGGGGGGGGGAGTCACGAACCAGCACCCTCACTCTCCCTATCGCTGACCTGAAGGCCCGGTATCGGCTGCTGGAGGACGTTCCCGCCCACTGGGGGCAGGTGACCTGTGACCGCTGAGACTCTCGCCCCTCACCCCGCCTGTACCGAGGTGGCCTGTACAGACGCTGTAGACGCTGTTGTGCACGGCCTTAAGGCCCGTGCGGCAGCCCTGAGGGAGAACCGTCCCGGCTACTCCGATCCGCTCGCTGACGCCCTCTGGGAGGGCTGCACGCGCGGTGAGGATCACGGGTTCATCTACGGCGACCCTCGCGCTATCGCCGCGGTTGCCCTGGAGGTCCTCGCCGCCGACCTCGCCGGATCGTCCCGGACGACTCCGGATGACCTCGGGGAGGCCAGCCATGGCGGCTAAGACGGGCACCTGGCAGTGGCAGCACGACGCCGCATGCCGCGGGGAGTCGCTGGTGCTGTTCTTCGGCCCCGAGGGGGAGCGGCAGCCGGAGCGTGACCTCCGGGAGCGGCAGGCCAAGGCCATCTGCGCCCAGTGCCCCGTACGTACTTCCTGCCTCACCTACGCGCTGTCCCGGCCGGAGAAGTACGGCACCTGGGGCGGCCTCAACCAGGACGAGCGCGGCTCTGAGCGGCGCCGCAAGCAGAGAGCCGCCCTGCGCGCCACCGCCAAGACCGTCTGATCGAGATCAAGGACACCCGACATGGGAAGACGACGTAACCCGCAGGACTACAGCCCAGAGCAGTTCGACGCCGTGGTGGCGATGATCCGCGGCGACCAGGGGCTTCAGCAGGACATCGAGCGCATCACCGGCCAGTCCCTGGAGGGCAAGACGCCGCGGGAGCTGTTCGACCTGTTCCGCGCCATCCAGGCCACCACTGAGGTGCAGGCCGTGGTCGTGAACTACGGCCGGGCCCGGCAGGCGGTGCGGCAGACCCGCATCGAGATGGACCTCGACCCGGCGAACCTGCCGCCGGACACCGCCCGCCACGTGGCGCAACTGCAGGCGAAGGTCGACAACGAGCGACAGCGCCGCATGGAGGCCGAGGCCGCCCTGAAGCAGCTCGCCGAGAAGCAGCGGGCTCAGCCTCGCAATCTTCTTTCCCTCCCCGCTAGCACCCCCACCAGGAAGGCGGTTGGCCAGTGAGCGCCGTCGACATCTTCGGAACCAAGACGAATGTGGCCCTCTACCGGGTGAGGCTGCAGCTCCGCGACAAGATCGTGGGCGGGGTGCCGTCGTCGGAGTCGGTCATCAAGGGCTGGCTCAAGACCCGCATGGAGCTCGGCGACCGCGATCTGCAGGAGCTGACGCAGAAGACCCTGGCGGAGCGGTTCCCTGACCGGCAGCCATCCGCGGACGAGCTGGCTGATGCGCTGCTGGAGTCCGACGCCGCCCCGTCGATCAACGGGTTCAAGCGGATCCCGGAAACGGGCGAACTGGCCTACGAGGGCCGATGCATGAAGTCCGCCATCAAGGAGTGGGCCAACTCCGCCTACCCGGGAACCGACTGGGACGGCAAGACCACCACGAAGAGCGATGTTGGCCGGCCACTGCCGAAGGGCTTCCGCAAGGGGCTCATGTCCACGATCGCCGAGCGGGTGTTCGTCACCGAGGTCTTCATCGGCTTGGGGGTGAAGGAGCCGTCAGGCATCGAAGAGCGCATCAAGCACGTCATGACCGCTCAGGGTCCGCGGTCGTCGATCAACCGGGTCGAGTACGTGGAGCGGCCAGTCCTGGAGTTCGAGCTGAAGGTCCACGACGACTTCCTGAGCATGGAGGCGTGGGGCCGCATCTGGGAGCGCGGCGAGGACATCGGCATCGGCTCTGACCGCGGCCGGTCCGACGGCAAGTTCGAGCTCCTCGCGTTCGAGCGGATCTGACCAGTGGGCTCCTTCATCTGCGACGCCGTCCCCGATACGGCTAGCCACGCCATGCCGACGAACCGAACCACCTCTATCCCTGCCGACGGTCCACCCCACTCCCGTCCTCGTCGACAGGTCAAGCCGGCGCTGTCCTGGCCGCTACGACAAGCCAAGCCGCGTCATCCCCATGCCGACACGCCATGCTTCGCCCGCCCATGCCAAGCCGACAAGCCACGCCCTGGACATCTCTTGCCGCTGCGACAAACCCAATCCCGCCTCATCAGGCCAAGCCACTCCGACCAGCCATCCCATGCCGGCCCCTACCAGCGCGACACGCCAACCCGAGCCGCCTCCGATGCTGCCCCGGGCGACTACTCCATCCTCGCCCTGCCCGGCCGCTTCAAGCCGACTCGCCACGCCTTGCCCGGCCTCACCGACAAGCCCTCCCATTCGCAAGTCCAACCCAGGGCGCGCCGACAAGCCGAGCCATCACAGCTCTCTGGCGACATGCCTGCCCAAACCCGGCCGGCCCGGTCCCGACAAGCCCATCCCGGCCTGTGATGACCAGCTAATTCCAGTGTGTTCCAGCAAATTCCAGTGATCGCATGCGAAAAGCCGGAGCCCACCCGATGTGGGTGGGCTCCGGCCGGCAACCGAAAGGAGGTGACCTTGATCTCTAGAGCGCGAAGAAGCGGCATGACCACCGATGTCGCCCGCGAGGGACTTGCTCAGGGGAGCCGTACGAGCGGCTCCCCGAGGGGATCAGGAGGGCGCGGTCTTCTTGCGCGCGTCCACGACCTTGCGGCGCACCCACTCCCGGGTGAAGCCGATCTCTCTGACGATGTCGACCTGCTGCTCGCCGTCGTCAAGCGCAGCGAGGACTTCGGCGACCAGGTCGTCATGCGCCGCTTCGGCGGCCTCGGTCCGGCGCTTGTAGGCGGCGGCGAGCCGGCGAAGTCGCTGCTGGCGGTCCTTGTCCACAAGGTCATGTTCGCACACGGGGGATGGCATCAAGGCGTGGCTGTGCGTCATGTGTCTACTGTAGGCCATGATGATTGGCCATGGCCATATGCCATGGGGTGTGGCATATAGTGGAACCGAACACCCGAGCTAGACCCGGGATTGATGGGGTGATCTGTCGAAAACAGGCCCCGCTTCCGCTGTCCCTTTAAGAGCACCACCAGCACCAAGGAGAACTCGTCCAGGTGAACGACGACAAGCTTCGGCCCGCTGCCGACCCCGCCATGGCGGCCGGAGAGCGAGCTGTGGGCCTGGACCGTCCGGCGGTCGGCTGGGCGTGGGCGCAGCCGATCACTAACAACCCGGGCGCCCGGGTCGTGCTGCTGTGCCTCGCCCTCCAGGTCGATGACGCCTGGGAGTGCACGGCGAGCCAGGACGAGATCGCGGCGGAGGCGTTGCTGTCTATCCGCTCGGTTCGCCGGCACATGGAGCAGTTGGAGGACGGCGAGTACATCCGGCGGAAGAAGCGGTTCGACGAGAAGGGACACCGGCTGCCGGATCTGTGCCGCCTGAACCCCGCCATGGACCTATCGGCCAATCTGGCCGGTAGGCAGGTCAGCCCACTGGCCAATCTGGACGCTAGGGAGGGCGACCACCGGCCAGATTGGCCAGTGGCCAATCTGGCCACTGGATCTGACCAGCAGGAATCCCTACCGGCCAATCTGGCCAGTGGGCAGGTTGACCTGTGGGCAGATTGGCCGGTGGTTGCCCCCTCTGAAACGGACATCCCCAGCTCAGAACCAGTGGCCAAATTGACCAGTGGCCAAATTGGCCGCGCTATAAGTAGTTCTCCTACGGAGAACTACAACAACAAACCCACTTCTATAAAGAAGCGCAGTCGCGCACAGTCCAGCGCCGAGGAGCACCCCCGCTTCGCTGAGTGGTACGCGGTCTACCCGCTGCACGACAAACGGCCCCAAGCCGTCAAAGCGTTCAACAAGGCCATCGAGAAGGTCGGGGACCCCCAGATCCTCATCGACGCCGCCGAGCGCTACGCGAAGTTCGACCGCCGAGTGCTGGACGGCTTCATCAAGGGCCCGTCCGTCTGGCTTAACAACAACTGCTGGGACGACGACATTCAGGTGCCGACTCCACGGGTCGCAGCAGGTGCTGACGGCCGCCCCTCCAACGGCTCTGGCCCCCAAGTACCTCCCCGCGGCACCCGACAGAACCCCTTCCGGAACAAGAGGGAGACAGCGTGAACTTCGACGACGACGCCATCGCTGAATGGCGTGCCGACCGGCTCCGTAAGCGCATCGCGGCTTTCCAGGCCCGCCGGCCGGTCTTACTCCGACACGCTGGCCAGCTCAACGACGAGGTTGCCGAGTGGGGCAGCCGCCTGTTCGACAACACCGCCCGCACGCTCGTCATCACCGGCGACGTCGGCACCGCGAAGACCTGGAACGTGTGGGAGGTCCTGGAGAGGGCGGTCAAAGTCGGTTACGCGGGCGAGATCCTGTTCATCACCGCCGCCGAGTGGCAGGACATCGCTGGCCCGCCACCGAATCTGGAGCGGCTGCGGAAGATGCGCACCGTTGACACCCTGGTTGTGGACGACCTTGGCGCGTGCCGGATCAACCCCTACCAGCTGGATCTGCTTGGGCCAGTGATGGACGAGCGGTGGGTCAACGGCCGCCCCACCGCGATCACCTCGAACATGGACGACTTCGACACGGCCCTGGGCGAGCGGCTGACTTCCCGTCTCGGTGATGGCGTCATTAACGCCATGCTCGAAGGCGAAGACCTGCGGGCGGGCCGATGAGCGACTTCGACTCCGACCAGGAAGACCGCGACCTCTTCGCCGAGCGGTCGGTGCTCGGCTCGATGATGCTGACCGCCGACGCCGCTGATCGGGCGTTGGAGGCGGTGTCCAGCCGTGACTTCAAGCGGCCCGGCCATCAGCTGATCTTTGAGGCGATCTCGGCGCTGGCCAACCGCGGCATGGGCATCGACCCGCTGACGGTGGCCGACGAACTCGACAAGCACCAGATGCTGCCCCGCGTTGGCGGCGCGCTGACGCTGCACGAGATGACCGCCGTCGTGCCGACCGCCGTCAACGTGGGCTACTACCTAGCACAGGTCCGCGAGGCGGCCGTCACCCGGCACACGCTGATGGCGACCGCGCAGGCCGGCCAGGTCATGGCCAACCGGGAGATGGACCTCGACGACCGGGTGGACGCGGTCCGCTCGCTCATCGACGACGCCACCCGCCTCACCTCGTCGGCGCCGATGCGGTCGGTCGCCGACGTGATCGGCCCGCTGCTGGACCGGCTCGGCTCCAAGACGCCGGCCGAGGGCGTGACGACCGGCTGGTCCGACTTGGACGGCATGCTGACCAAGCTCCGCCCGGGACAGCTCGTCGTGGTGGGCGCCCGGCCGGGCATGGGCAAGTCCGTCGTCATGATCAACCTGGCGGCGCACGTGCGTATCACCCTCGGCCTGCCCGTCCTGTACGCCAGCCTGGAGATGTCCGAGGACGAGATCGTCCTGCGCATGCTCGCCCAGAAGGCCAAAGCGGACCTGTCGCGGCTACAGAAGGGCGCCCTGGACGACCAGGAGTGGTCACGCGCCGCCGACTGGGCTGGCCGGATCGCCGAGTACGACGACCTGATCATCGACGACGACGCGTCCATGACGATCGCGAACCTGCGCTCCAACATCCGCCGGATGCGCCGCAACGGCATGCCGCCCGCCCTCGTCGTCGTCGACTACCTCCAGCTCATGTCCACCGGCAAACGAGTCGAGTCCCGCCAGGCCGAGGTGTCCGAGCTGAGCCGCAACTTGAAGATCCTCGCCAAGGAGTTCGAGGTGCCTGTCGTCGTCGGCTCACAGCTCAACCGCGAGTCCGAGAAGCGCGCCAGCAAGCGCCCCACCCAGGCAGACCTTCGCGAGTCCGGCGCCGTCGAGCAGGACGCCGACGTGATCCTCCTGCTGCACCGCGAGGACGCCTACGAGCCGGAGTCGCCCCGGGCGGGCGAACTCGACGTGATCATCGAAAAGAACCGGCAGGGCCCGCGGGGTGTTGTGACCCTCGCCTGGCAGGGCCACTACGCCCGCGCGATGGACTTCGAACGTGAGTCGCCGGACGGCCGCCCGAACCTGCAGGTCGTGAAGTGATGGCGGTCCGCTTCCCCGCCCGCCCGGTGTGTGAGTGGTGCGGGTCCAGGCCCGCCACCGAGCTGCTGGTCCGCGACCGCCCCACGGAGAAGGGCGGCACCCATAGGGCTTGCACGCTGGCCTGCACCGGCTGCGGCGACCGGATGTCCTTGACCATCGCCCGCATCGAGGACGTGACCGCGATGTACCGCCTCGCCATCAACCCCCTCATCCCCGCATCACAGGAGGCGTGCTGATGACCCGCCCCGACCGTCCCGACTCGCCCTGTCCCCACCTTGTGGACGCTGCTGTGGAGGAGATCGCATGACCGCCGACGAATGGAACGCGACTCACCCGGTCGGGACACCGGTCCGCTACTGGCCCGGCTGGCGTGAGGGTGAAGGCCGACCCGGCCTCACCCGTACCCCTGCGTGGCGTCTCGGGTCCGGCGAGCACGTGGTCTCCGTCGAGGGGTACGCGGGCGGCATCGCCCTCACCCACGTGGAGCCTGTCCCTGGCCTGTGCCGGGCGGTAAGCGAGCACGGAGACGTGTGCGTCAACTCCGAGGACCATTCCGGCCTGTGCCGGTCGGGAGTAGGGCGCCGGCTCGTGTCCTCGCCTGAGAAGGCCGACAAGCCGTGGTTCTGGTACCGCGACCCCGCCTCGTCTGCCTCTGTGGCCCCTTCCGCCCCTCCGGGAGCCGCGCAGAGCGTCGTGTAGGCCGGATTGGTCCACGACTGAGGGGTGCCCGCACTGATCTTGTCTCAGGGCTCTACAGCCCTCCGAACGGAACTCCAGTTCCCAAAACTGATCTTCATGGGAACTCCAGAGCGACTCACAGCCACGAAAGGACCCCCGAAATGCCCTGGAGAACCCTCCTGCACTGGGTCGATGACACGACGATCGTCGACGGCCGCGTCTACCACCTCGTCAAACACCCAGGCGACGCCGACGACAAGGGCCGCCCCGACCCGGCGGAGACGTGGTACCTGCACGAAGACGACGGCGGCCAGCCCGAGGACATGCGCTGCTCGTTCACCCTCGGCGGCAACAAGCGGGTAGCGCGCCGCCTGGCTGAGCTGCTCCTCGTCGACCAGTGGGAGCGCGTGTACGGCCGCCGCGCCGCGGACGGCGGCGAACTGTGGAAGAGCCCGGCCGGCGACGTCCGCCCCCTCGCCGAGCTGCTCCGCGGCGAGCACCGCACCTCCGCCTGACCCCCGACAACCTCAACGACAGGGAGACCCCGATGTCTGACCCCACCTACTGCAGCAACCCAGACCACGCCCGGCCGACGCCCGCGATCGTCCACCTGTCCTGGCCTGACGGCCGATTCAAGCCCACAACCGCCTGCATCAGCGACATGCAGTTCCACGTTCGCGCCTCCATCGACGAGGGCCACCCCGTGATCCTCCAGCCCGTCGCGCCCAGCCCGTACGACCGCAAGGGCGGCACCTACCTGGTCTGGTCGAACGAGTCCGCCGCATGGTGGGGGCCGCACGGATCTGGCTACACCGCCGACGTCTGGTCAGCCGGCCGCTACGACGAGAGCGAAGCGATCAAGGCGTGCGGCATGCGGACCTGGTCGCAGGGCGCCCAGCCGCCCGAGGTGATGGTCCTCGCCCCCGAGGACGGCCGCGCTGCCTTCACCGTGGACGACATCCGCGCCGTACCTGTCTGATGCGGCAGCGCATCCGCGAGGCGACCCGACAGGCCATCG
The DNA here is from genome assembly GCF_055586905.1 of Streptosporangium sp. NPDC048886. Taxonomy (NCBI): domain Bacteria; kingdom Bacillati; phylum Actinomycetota; class Actinomycetes; order Streptosporangiales; family Streptosporangiaceae; genus Streptosporangium; species Streptosporangium sp. NPDC048886. The sequence continues at coordinate 38,470 of NZ_JBVJHH010000048.1, read as the reverse complement.
CCGAGCGCAAGGCCGCCGCCTCTGTTCCCGCCTGACCCCCGCCCCTCCGCCGTCCCGTCCGGTCTGTCTCCGGACGGGACCTCCAACCCCCGAAAGGCAAGACCGCCGATGTTCACCAGTGGAGTGTTCAACCACATCCGGGAGCGACTGCTCCGCGACTGGGCCGAGCGGGACACCACGCCCCGCATCGAGCCCGTGGACCCGCCCGCCGAGGTACTCGCCGCCGCGTCTGCCCCGCCCGCAGACCGGGCCCCGGTCGAGGTGTACGACGAGGTCGGGATCCTCCTCTATCACCGCCCCCTCGCCGGCTACCACGCTCAGGAGACCGGCCACGAGCTCGCTGTCCTTGATGACCTTGCTGACCGCATCGCTGACGGCATGTCCCCGCTCGCGGCAGCCCGAGCCTGTTTCGGGGGCCCCGGTGTCTGACCCCTCCTCCCTGCCGGCGGAAGCGCCGCGCGAGATCCCCGAGCCTGAGGTTCGCGTCACCCGCTACGAGGTGTCGTGCCTGCCCGAGGGCGGCATCGACGCCGACGCGTACACGCTGACCGTGGAGTACCGGGGAGGCGGCCTGTGGGCTGTCAAAACCAGGGGTGCATGCCTGAACGCTGACGGCGTCAAGTCGTGGGGCCACCACTGGGAGGACGGCCGCGAACCCGTCACCGGCGAGGAGCTGCGCGCCCATGAGGCGAGCCGTCAGGCGTGGCTCGACGCGCACCGCTTCGACGAGGAGACCGCACTCCAGATCGCCCGCAAGGCTGCCCCGACCATGACCTGCATGGGCCACACGGTGGCTGACGCTCTCCGAGACCGAAAGGCCCGTGATGTCTGACCCCACGATCCCAGCGGAAGCCGTACAGGCCACCGCAGACGCGCTGATGCATCACGACCAGGACGTGTGCGGCTACGGCTACTTCGAGGGTGACCGCGAGTCGGCCGAGTCGATTGCAAGAGTCGCCCTGGAGGCTGCTGCCCCGTTCATCGCCGAGCAGGCCCGCCGAGAGGAGCGCGCCCGCATTGTCGCTCATCTCCGCGAACTCGCGAAGTGGGAGATGAACGGCGGCTTCGTCAACCTCTTCGCCTTCATCGGGCGACACGAGCGGCTGGAGCACATCGAGCCGACACATCTGTCCATGGCGTTCCGGCTACTCGCCGACGAGATCGAGGGAGGCAACCAGTGACCCCCGAGCGTGTGATCGAGGTCGCCATTGGCCTGTACGACGGCCCCCGAACAGGCAAGGACGCGCCTCCCACCATGGTCAGCGCCGTCCTGACTGCTCTCACAGAGCAGGGCTACGCCATCGTCTCCGCTGAGGACCTCCGCAAGGCATGCGCCCCGACCGACAAGGCCGAGTTCATCGCTTGGGCGTCGGACATGTTCCGCGACCTGGGTAAGGCGGTCGTGGACCGCGAGGACCTCGATGTAGCCATCGCCTACGCGGCGCGCGATCAGGATGGTCAGCGCAGCCCGCGCGTTGCTCGTCTCCGCGCTGTCCTCTCAGGTACGGCCCCGAACCCCTCAGAGCCGCCCCAGGACGCCCAGACTGCCGGTGATGGGATCAACGGACGATCCGACACCCCGGACGCCTCTACGGGCACCTCAGGCGCCCGCGCTGGTGACCTCCGCCGCCGCTACATCGATGCGCTCGTTGACGCAGGCTGGTGGCCAAGACCAGACCATGACGTGAAACGGATCATCGACGCGATCCTGTCCGTTCAAGACAGCGAGATAGCTGGCCTCCGCTCCAATCTGGAGACCGCCCGTGCCGCCCTTGACCGCGTCCGGGACCTCCACCACGTCCACTCCTGCGCCGCCGACGGGCACGCCCTCACCCGCACCCCCACGCCGTGCGTCAACGACGGCGTCTGCTCCTGCGGCTCAACCCGCTGCCCGACCCTCGCTGCTCTCGACACCCCGGAGGAGCCGTGACCAACCCTGACGGTGTTCTCGCCGCGATCGACGCCTGCCTCTCGGACTACTCGGTCAGTCCGGACGCCATGAGGTGGGCTCCAGACCAGCCAGACCCGGCACCAGAGGACGGCCTGGCCCTGTGGGGCCAATACATCACCGGGGAACGCCTCTACAGGACCACAGCGCCGCCCTACCGGTTTGTGGTCAGGCACGGAGATTCGCCGCTGTTTGATCGCTGAGAACGCGAAAGCGGCTCCCCGCGCCACACGGAGAGCCGCCCACTATCGCCGCACGAGACCTGTCCTGGTCTGCCCGTAAGAGTACGAGATCGGGGAGACCACCATGCCTTACGACGACATGCGCCCATGCGCCCGTGACATCCACTGTGCTGACCGGCAGATCGTCATCGACGACGGTCGCCGCATCATCGAGCCGGCTTGGACCTACCGTCCGTTCTGCGACCTCGACCGGCAACACCTCATCACCTGCATCGAAGCGCTCCCCGGCCAGTACGTGGACCTCTACCGCAAGCTCCCGCCCGCCGGCAGCGGCGGGCAGCGCGTGTCCGGCTCCCGCACCCCGCCCATCCCCATGGTCCTCAACGTCGAAGCGCTCATGCGGGAAGTCGTCCACGTCGTCTGCTCCTGGGCGGAAGTCGTCGGCCACGTCGCGAACCTCTCCACCACCGACGGGCCGCGGCGGGCCGGCACAGCCCTCAACGAGGCATCCAAAGCGCTGGCCATCCACGTAGACGCTCTCCTCGCCCTCGGCACATGGTCCGTCACCCGCTACATGGACATCCACAAAGCCGCAGACCTGCCCGCAGGAACGATCGGCTGGGTCCACCCGCACGCCGGCTACGTCGAAGCGATCGTCGACCTCGACGGCCCCGCCGCCGGCATGGAACTCCTCGACCTGCACGCCAAATGCCGATCCGTCCTCGGCCTCACGAAGAAGCGGGAAATCCTCACGATTCCCTGCCACGAATGCGGCCACGCCGCCCTTCACCGGGAGGAAACCTCCCAGGGCATGGAGGACGGGGCGACGTGCGGAAACTGCCGAACCGAATACACCGGCGAACAGTGGAAACTCCTGCGCGACATCGTCTACGGCGAGCAAATTGCCGCGCGTAAAGCCGGATGACATGGGATAATGGGCAGCATTGTGATTACATCCCCTCCCATCTCAGCCGATCTGACGCCATGCGCTGACGGCTATGTGGTGATCCCGCACGTCCTCACCATTCACGTCCCGCAAGCCGCTTTCGGCCTCACGGTCGCTGAGTTCTTCGGCCTCGACGAAACGCCGCGCTGACCTGCAAGTAGCCGAGATCACCGGACTTGTGTAACGTGAGTGCCAGCAGAACACGTATGCCCTCGATCCTCACAGGTCGGGGGCCTTCGTCGTATTCGGGGGTGATCCCGTTGCTCATCACCCGAGATGACGGCCTCATCGACTCCGACCAAGCTGCGGAACTGGCCAACGTCAAACCCGGCGTGATTCGTATCTGGGTCCACCGAGGCAAACTCGCCGTCGCCCTACGCGAGGACGGACGCAACCTGTTCAACCCCGCTGCCGTCGCCGCCGCGGAGTTCGCCACCCACCGCAAGGCCGGCCGCCGAACCGATCGCCTCCGCGCTGCCTGAACCCCACAGACGCGCACCCCTGGCGGAGGTGCGCCGCTCCAGAGGCCGGCCCCCTGCCGCCTCTGTGAGCCCCCCGAGATGCGGTCCGGCCCACCACGCGGGGGGTCGCGAGTAGGGCCGGGCCGCACCTCCCACACGCTCGGGCGGGCCGTTTGACTCTGCGGCCGACGTCCCGCCCGCACCACCCTGGGAGGCCGGCGTGCACCTACGCCACCGCTGGACCCCCATCGAGATCATCGGCCGCGTGATCACCTCACGCTGCCGTATCTGCGGAAAGACCCGCACCCGCGTCGCCTAACCCTGGAGCCCACTTGCCCACCACGCCGTACCTGACCGTTGAGATCCGCCACGACCCCGCGCACTGGACGTCACCGCCGTATCGACGCTTCAAGGAGTGGGCCGCCGCGGAGGGCATCCCGGAGGAGTCGGGCCACTACCTCGAAGTGTGGGACGAGTCGCCAGTCCGCGCGGTGCTGGACGTGTACGACCTCGACGGCAACGGCGACAAGATCGACGACGGCAACGGCGGCTACCTCACCCACCCCGTCACCTACACCGCCTCCACACTGCCTCCCGTTCAAGGGCAGATCGTCGGCGGCGCCCGCTAACCGCACCTGATCGAGGCCCCGCGGCCTCCAACTCTCACCAGAGGAGGCCGCGATGGCCGACGGCGTGTTCAACATCAGTCTCGGCGCGATCAAGTACTACGCCGGCCTGCCGGCCGCCAACGACGCCCTGATCGTCGTCCTGCTCAAGAGCAGCGGCCTGGAAGCGGATGCGACGCTACGCGACCACGACACCCTGTCGGCGCTGCTGGCCGCCACCAACGACGAAGCCGATGCCACGAACTACACCCGCAAGACGCTGAGCAGCGTCACCGTGACAGTCGACGACACGAACAACCGGGTCGACATCGACGCCGACGACCTCGCCTACACCAGCCTCGGCGGCGCCTCCAACAACACGCTGAGCAAGCTCATCGTCTGCTACGACCCCGACACCACCGGCGGAGACGACACCAGCATCATCCCGCTGACGTTCCACGACATCACGCTCACCACCGACGGCAACACGGTCAACGTCACCATCCCGTCCGGCGGATTCGCCCGCGCCGCCTAACCGGCTGACGGGAGCGCATCGTGGCCGACCGGCACAATCTGTGCATTAACCCGGCACTCACCGTCAACACCACCGGCTGGGGCGGCGGATCCACGCCAACCCGCAACGACGTCACCGGCCTCGGTTTCGCCCGGACCTGGGCGGCCCTCTACAGCAGCGGCACGTTCATGGCCTCCGCGGCGACCGCATCAGGCGCCGTCGCCGTCGGCTCCGCCTACACGCTGTCGGTGTACCTGCGGCCCACAAGCAGCGCCGGCGGCACCATCTACGTGGAGTGGATCAACGGCGGGGGTGGAGGCTTCGGCTACCCCACCGCCTCCTACAGCGTCGCAGCCGGCACAGTAGGACGAGCCAGCATCACCGCCGTCGCCCCAACCACCGCCGTCGCCTGCCGGATCATCCTGGACGGCGTCAACTACGGCGCCAACAACTGCAACATCACAATGGTCCTCATCGAGCAGGCCGGCAGTCTCGACACTTACTTCGACGGCGACACCACCCCGGGCGGATCCTGGGACGGCACCCCGGGCAACTCGGCGTCCACCCTGACCAGCGGGCAAACCATCACCATCGGCCAGGCCACAGAGACCGACACCGGCCGGGCCCTGACCACCGCCCGAACCGCGCTCCTTGGCCGCGCCACAGAAACCGGCACTGGCCGAGCGCTGACGCTCACCAAATCCATCGTCCTGGGCCGCGCTGTAGAGGCCGACACCGCGCAGCCCCTGACAACCCGCACCACCCTCATCGTCACCCCCACGCGAGCCTCAGAAGCCGACACAGCCCGCCCGATGGCCATCACCAAGACCATCGCGCTCGGCAGAGCAACAGAGACGGACACCGCTCGGCGCCTTACCGTCACAGGCGGAGCGACTGTCGACACCGGAGGCACTCTCGGCGGGGCGCTCACCACACCTCGCCTCGGCGGCACCCTCACCACTCCAGCCCTTGGCGGCCGGCTCACCTGACAGGAGGCGGCCATGGCACAGCTCGTCAACGTCGCCCTGATGCAGGGAGACGAGACCTCCCGCACGTGGCAGCTCACCTCAGACGGCGAACCCCTCAACCTCACCAGCGTCACCGTGACCGCCATCATCAAGGCCACCCCACACGTGGACGACGATGACGCCGCAGCGATCCACCGCACCGAAGCCGACGGCATCACCATCACGAACCCAGCACAGGGTGAGGTGACCATCGCCATCCCCACCACCGTCACCCAGTACCCAGGCGCCTGGTACTACAAGATCCTGCGCGAGATAGATGGCGACACCCAGGTAGCAGTGCACGGGTGGATCACCATCACGGACACCTGATGCCGCGCAAGGCTCAGACCCCATGCCCCCGCGCAGGATGCGATCAGCTCACCGATGGTGGCCCATGCGTTGCACACAGGCGTCAGGCTGAGAAGCAGCGAGGCAGCGCATCCCAACGTGGCTATGGCCATGCTCACCGCACCCTGTTCAGAGACGCAGTGCTGGCCAAGGACCCCGTGTGCACCATCCCCACATGTGGAGAGCCCAGCACACACGCCGACCATCATCCGCTCTCACGCAAGCAACTCATAGCTCAAGGACTCGACCCCAACGATCCACGGTATGGACGTGGCCTATGTGCCTCATGCCATGGCAGGGAGACGCAGGCCAACCCCGGTCAGCGTGGAGGATGGAACGCAGGCTAGGTCCCTTCCTCAGCGGTGCTTCATCTTGGTTAGCTTCAGCTCTTCCTCATCCCTAGCAGCAAGGATGATCAGGTACGGGGTGAAGTCCTCCGCACCACCTACATACACGGCGTTGAACGCACGCCCCGCATCCATCTGTGGTGCGAGCTTGGACGCCAGCCCCTTCGGCAAGTAGCCGAGAGGAATCGGCTCCACGCCCTCACTCGATACGACGCCGAGCACGAGCACAGCATTGGTGTCGTAGATGTTGTTCATGTCACGACGTAAGACCAGCTCACTACCAGGCTTGACATGCTTGACCTTGTCGCCCTTGTACTTGGCGCCCCTCAGCTTGACCGCTGTGTATTCGACATGCATGCCGCAGAGCAAAGCAGCACGAGGCCGGCACGTCAGGCGAATCGGACTCTCGCCCTAGCGTAGGGGTGGGGTATGCCCCCTATGTCCGATTCGTAGTGGACCGAGGGGGAGGCTTCCGCGTGGTGCCGCACTCAAACGACTTTGCGCGATGACCGAGAGTGAGGTCCCTCATGGCTGATGCCGGCAGGAAGCGGCCCCCGCTCGCGGTTGTCCGCGAGGGCAACCCGGGCAAACGGCCTGTTGAGATGGGCGTGATCCTTCCAGCCGCTGAGCTGGAGGAGCCGAACTGGCAGGACACCTTCCCGACCGTCTCGGACAAGTCGCAGCAGGCGTTGAACCGCCGCGCGCGTGAAGTCGCGCGCAGGGAGTGGCGTTGCGTCGTCCCCGTCCTGAAGCATTCGGCCGGCCTCGCCGCGGTGGACGCGAACCTGCTCACCGACTACTGCGTGTGCGTCGCCCGTATCGACCAGTGCGAGCGTGACCTGTCGACCCGCGGTCTCCTGGTGGAGGGGGAGCGTGGCTGGCAGAAGAACGGCGCTACGACCATCGTCAGCCAGTACCGAGCCCAGTTGAAGGTCTACATCCGGGAGCTGGGGCTCTCGCCGTCGGCGCGGGCGGGCCTGAAGCCCCCGGGGGATAGCGATGACGGAGATGACGTCTTCGACTGAGGCGCTGCCGGTTCCGCTGGAGGCGCTGGTCGAGCTCGGCATGACCGCTGAGCAGATCGACGAGGCGCTGGAGTCCCGGCCCCTGACGGTGGCGTTCCAGGCGGACCGTCAGCCGGGCGCGTACTTCGATGTCACTCGCGTCCAGAAGGCGTTGCGGGCGCTGGCGCAGTTCAAGCACACGAAAGGCCGATGGGCTGGCAAGCCCATCAAGCTCGGCCAGGGGCTCGCCCCGTGGCAGGTCGTGTGGATCCTCGCGCCGGTGTTCGGCTGGGTCCACTTTGACGAGGAAGTCGACGACGTTGTCCGGGTCATCCGGGCGGTGTGGGTCGAGGTCCCTCGCAAGAACGGCAAGTCGACGATCTCCTCAGGCATCGGCAACGTGCTACTTCTCGCGGACGGCGAGGCCGGGCCTGAGGTGTATGCCGCGGCCGGCAGCAAGGAGCAGGCGGGGCGCGTCTTCGAGGATGCGAAGCGCATGTGTCTCACCTCGCGGGCGGCACGCTCGCGCGTGGAGGCGCTCGCGGGCGTGATCCGGGCGCCGAAGTCCGCAGGCATCTTTCGCGCCTTGTCGAAGGTCGCCGAGACCGCGCACGGCCTCAACGTCAGCGGTGCCGTTGTCGATGAGGTGCACGTCCACAAGAAGCGCGACCTCATCGACGCGATCGAGACCGGCACGGGTGCCCGAGCCCAACCGCTGATCATCTTCATCACGACAGCGGACGAGGCGACCGAGGGATCGATCTACGACGAGAAGCACTCCTACACCGAGAAGGTCGCGGACAACGTCGTCGAGGACCCCAGCCACTACGGGGTGATCTGGGCGGCTGAGGAGACCGACGACCCGTTCGATGAGGCCACGTGGCGCAAAGCCAACCCGGGCCTCGGGACGTCACCGACCGTCTCCTACATCCGCAAGGAAGCCAACAAGGCCAAGACGACCCCGAGCTACTTCCCCACGTTCTGCCGGCTGCATCTGAACCGGCGGATGCGCGGCGAGTCCCGCCTGATCGACCTGCGCACGTGGGACGCGACCGCGGGCATCGTCGACCTAGCCGCTCTCAAAGGGCGGCGGGCGTGGGGTGGCCTGGACCTGTCAGCCGTCTCCGACCTCACCTCCTGGTGGCTGGGCATCGAGTCCACCCAGCCGGGCATTGAGCTGGAGTTCTTCTGGCGGTTCTGGGTGCCGGGCGACCGCGTCGAGGATCTGGAGCGACAACTCCAGGTGCCGCTGACCCGGTGGATCGGCGAAGGCTGGATCACCGCGACGGAGGGCGACGTCATCGACTACGCCGCCGTCCAAGAGCAGGTGATGGCCGACTGCAAGACGTTGGACGTGCAGCGCATCGGCTACGACCGGATGTTCGCCGGCCAGATGGTCCAAGACATCGACGCCGGCCTGAAGGGTGTTGAGGTCGCGCCGATCGCGCAGACGTTCCTCGGCCACTCCCCATCCATCAAGGAGCTACAGCGGCTGCTTGGCAAGTCCGGCGACCAGGAAGGGCCCGCCCGCATCAAGCAGGGCGGCAACCCAGTGGCCCGGTGGATGGCCCGCGTCGTCGAGGTCAAAGACGACGGCAACGACAACTACCGGCTCGTCAAACCGCAGCGCAACACCTCCCAAGCCCGCATCGACGGCATCGCCGCATGCGTGACCGGACTGGACGGGTACGTGCGCCGGCCGAAGAAGAAGACCAGACGAGTCGTCGGATTCTAGGGGGTCAGCGTGGCAATCGAGCTTCCCCCGGAGTCGCCGGAGTGGTGGGTGCGCAGGCTGCATAAGCAGCTCGCCGACCGCCAGACAGACTTGGACCTGCTGGAGCGGTACTACTGCGGAGACCATCCGCTGCCGCATCTGCATGAGAAGGCCCGGGATCCGTTCCGGCGGATGCTGAAGATGTCACGATCGAACTACTGCCAGCTGGTAGTAGACGCCGCGGCCGGCCGGACGGAGATCGGCGGGTTCCGCACCTCTGACCCTGAAGGGGATGAGGCGGAGCGCGGCGACGATGAGGCGTGGCGCATCTGGCAGGCCAACCACCTGGACGCCGACTCCGACTTGGTGTTCACCGAGGCGTACAAGCTGGGGCACGCCTACATGCTGGTCGAGCCGAACAAGAACGACCCGTCTACGCCGATCATCACGCCGGAGCACCCCTCCCAGGTGATCGTCGAATACCGGCCGGGCTCCCGGCGGATTCGCGCCGTAGGCATGAAGGAGTGGCTGGATGACTGGACTGGCCTTCGGATGGCCACCCTGTATCTGCCGGATCGGATCTACACCTACTCGGCGCCGGACCAGCGTGGGATCCTTGAACCCAAGTGGACGTTGATCGAGAAGCTGACCGGGCCGAACCCTCTCAAAGAGGTGCCGCTGGTCGAGTTCGCCAACCGGCCGTCCATGCTGAAGCCGCCGGCGTCGGAGATCACGGGCATCGTCGACATTCAGAATCGGATCAACAAGACGCTCGCTGACCGGCTCATGGCCCAGGAATACGGTGCATTCAAGCAGAAATGGGTCACTGGGTTCGAAGTCCCATCCGATGAGAACGGCAACCCGGTCGAACCGTTCAAGGTCGCCGTGGACCGGATCCTCGTCGCGGAAGAGGCCGACACGACATTCGGCGAGTTCAGCGCCACTGACCTCAAGCCCTACCTTGAGGCCGCACGGGACGACATCACCGACATTGCCGCGATCACCTCGACTCCGCCGCACTATCTACTGGGCGACATGGTCAACCTGTCCGCGGAAGCGCTGAAGGCCGCCGAAGCTGGTCTGGTGGCGAAGGTCCGCAACCGCATGCGGCACCTGGGCGAAGCGACTGAGGAGACCATGCGGCTCGCCTTGAAGGCCGCCGGATCCGGCCGGAGCGCTGACATGGCCTCCGAGGTCGTGTGGCGCAACCCGGAGTTCAGGACCGAAGGCGAACTGGTTGACGCCTTGCTGAAGATGAAGACGCTCAACGTCCCCGAAGAGGCGCTGTGGGAGCGGTGGGGCGCCAGCCCGCAGGAGATCAAGCGCTGGAAGAAGATCCGCGACGAGCGAGAGGAGCAGGCCGCAGCCCGCATCATGGGCGGCGACCTCGCCTCGCTCACCGGGCCCAAGCCCGACGACGCATCTGAGTCTGCGGCGTAGCCGTGTCGCTGGAGTCAGTGACCGCCATTCACTACAAGGCGCAGCAGGGCATTGCCCGGGAGACCGCCACGCAGGCACAGGAGCTGTGGCGACAGGTCGAACCGGGGTCCGTCGTCGACTCGTGGATGAGCGTGCTGGCCGAGGTAGTGGCGCTGCTCACCATGGGGCAGGTCGCCGCGGCCCGGCTGGCGATGCCGTACCTGAGGCAGGTGTCGGCGGAGCAGGGCGGATCAACGCGCCTGCCTGGCGTGGTGCAGCCTGCGACGTTCGCCGGGCTTGCCGCGGATGGCCGGGATCTGGCGTCACTGCTGATGCAACCCGCGCTGCTGGTGCTGCGGCTCCTCGCCGCTGGGGTCGACAGCCGGCAGGCGCTCACCTCCGGGCTGGCGTCCCTGACCCGGATCGTCGCCACTGAGGTGCCCGACGCCGGCCGTACCGCGGTCGGCGCCGGGGTGGTCGCCAACCGCGCGTTCGTGACGTACGTGCGGATGCTGACGCTCCCGTCGTGCGGCAGGTGCGTCGTCCTGGCCGGCCGAGAGTACTCATGGAGCGAGGGGTTCGCCCGGCACCCGCAGTGCGATTGCTATCACCTGCCGATCCACAGGGACAGCCCAGAGCAGTTGCTCGTGCAGTCCCCGGCCGAGGTGTTCGCCGCCATGACCCCCGAGCAGCAGAACCGGGCGTTCACCAACGCGGGCGCGGAAGCGATCCGCGACGGCGCTGACATCGGCCAGGTCGTCAATGCTCGCCGCGGCATGCAGACCGCAAGTGGCCGGCTGGTCACCACGGAAGGCACGACCCGCCGCGGGGTGGCCGGACGCCGCGCTGGCACCACCTCGCGCCGCCGCTCTGCTGTACGGCCGATGCCTGAGCAGATCTACGCCGACGCCGCCGGAGACCGCGACGAGGCGATCAGGTTGCTCAAGCGCTTCGGATACATCGCATAGACGTCCCGCTGGGCGAGAGGCCCGCGGGGTTGCCCGCCACGGCGTGATGCCGGGCGGACCACTGGAAGGACAGCCCTCATGGCTGACGACGACACCACGATCGACACCGGCATCGAGGGCGAGACGCCCGAGGTCGAGGTCGATGAACTGGCAGGACTCCGGTCCGCCCTCGCGAAGGAGCGCACTGCCAGCAAGACGCTGGAAAAGGAAGCCAAGCGGGCGAGGGCTCTCGAAGCAGAGTTGGCGAAGGTTCGCGAGGCGAACCAGACCGAGGCCGAGAAAGCGCTGACCAAAGCCCGAGAAGAAGCCTCCGCGCAGGCGCGCAACGAGGTTCTTTCCACGGTTGGACAGCGGCTTGTGAAGGCTGAATTCAAGGCCGAAGCGGCAGGCAAGGTCCGCGACATCGACGGCCTGCTCGAAGACCTGAACCTCGGCAAGTTCCTCACCGAGGACGGCGAGCCCGACAGCAAGGCGATCAAGGCTGCGGTTGCCCGTTACGCCAAAGTCGCGCCGGCGGAGCAGACGCCGCCGTTCAACGGCGGACCACGCAAGACCGCCGAGACCACCGACATGAACTCGCTCATCCGGCAGAAGGCCGGCCTGGGCTGAACCACGGCCGCACCCGGCACGCCGCGGGGCTGCGGATCGATTAGCAGGAGGTAACCCGTGGCGTACAACAACCTGACCAGCCGTACCGATGCGGCGGCGCTCATTCCCGAGGAAGTCTCCAAGGAGATGCTCGGCAAGGCGACCGAGTCCAGCGCGGTGCTGCAGCTGTTCAAGAAGGTTCCGGTGGGCCGGGCGCAGGTCCGCTTCCCCGTGCTCAGCGCTCTGCCCACCGCCTACTTCGTGGCCGGCGACACCGGGCTGAAGCAGACGACTGAGATCAACTGGACCAACAAGTACCTCAACATCGAGGAAATCGCCACGATCATGCCGGTCCCGGACAATGTCCTGGCCGACGTGGACGCCAACATCTGGGACGAGGCCATGCCTCTCCTCGTCGAGGCGTTCGGCCGCGTCCTGGACGCAGCCGTGTTCTTCGGCACCAACGCGCCGTCCTCGTGGCCGACCTACGTCCACTCGGCCATCACCGCCGCCGGCAACAACGTCACCGAGGGCTCCGCCGCCACCGCGGGCGGCTTCTACAACGACGTCGACAAGCTGTATGAGAAGGTCGAGTCCGACGGCTACGAAGTGACTGGCTTCGTCGGCGCGACCTCCGTCAAGTCCAAGCTCCGCATGGCCCGCGACTCGCAGGGCCGCAAGCTGGACGAGCAGCGCGTCGCCGGCAACCTGATGACCCTCGACGGTCTGCCGATCGCCTACCCGATGCGCGGCATGTTCGCCACGTCCTCGGGCTCGCCGCGGCTGTTCGCCGGCGACTGGTCGCAGTTCGTCGTGGGCGTCCGGCAGGACATCACGATGAAGATCCTCGACCAGGCCGTCATCCAGGACAACACCGGCGCCATTGTCTACAACCTCGCCCAGCAGGACATGACCGCCATCCGCCTGACCTTCCGCGTGGGCTGGCAGGTCGCCAACACCATCAACAACGACCAGCCCACCGAGGCCGACCGCTACCCGGCGGCTGCGCTCAACCTCGCCTGACCTGCGTAAAGGAAGAGAGGAAACGAGATCATGGCGGATACTGCTCCTTACGTCCGTGTCATCGAGCTCCCGGTCCCCGCGGTGTCGACCGCGAACGCCAGCGACGACACGATCGTCGGCCAGGCGCCGTTCAACTGCACCGTCACGGCGGTGGAGTACGTGCCGGAGGCCGCGATCACGGGCGCTGCGACCAACCACCGCACGTTCTCACTGGTCAACAAGGGCGCCACCGGTTCGGCCTCGACGACCGTCGCCACCCTGGCTTTCGACTCCGGTTCGGTGACCGCGTCGGCCAACAACGAGAAGGCCATCACCCTGTCGGGTACGGCCGCGAACCTCAATCTGGACGAGGACGACACCCTGCTGTGGCGGTCGGTCGCGGTTGGTACTGGCATCACCGACCCGGGTGGCCTGGTCCGTATCACTGTGACTCGCCGGTAGGAGGCAGCCGTGACCACCAGGAACGACCCGAAGAAGGACACCCCGGAGACCAAGGCTGCGGCAGAGGTCCAGCACGCCATGGACCGAGAGACCGAGCAGGGATTCCGCGGCGTCGAGGTCGACGACACCCCCAACTCGGCCTACACCGTCGCCGGCGTCGTAGCTGGCGAGCCCACCCCGGAAACCGACGTCGAACTGTCCCGTAAACGGCGCGCGGAGCTCGACGAGCGCTCCGGCCGCTTCTAGCCCTGAGGGGAGGCCGGTGTGAGCTACATGGACGGCCCGCCGCTTGCCACACCGGCTGACCTGGCAGCGTTCCTCCAGCGCGACGTCGACTCGGCTCACGCCGAGGTGGCGCTACGGATCGCATCCGGGTTGATCCGGAGCTACACGGGTCAGCGGATCACGTTCACCGCCGCCGCCACATACGTCCTGGACGGCGGCGGCCGTACCGTGCGGCTTCCACAGCGCCCGGTCGTGGTGGACGACGACCACCCGATGACCGTGGTGGAGCTGGAGGAGTACGGCAACGGCCAACTGACGGTCAGGGAGCATTTCACCTACACGCGGCACCGGGATGAGCTGCGGCGCCGCTGTGGCTGGTGGCGGCCCCGTGTGCAGGTGACCTACTCCCACGGCTACACGTCCGTCCCTGACGACATCGTGGGCGTCGTGCTGGACCTAGCGTGCCGGTCGATGACCAACCCGGCCGGACTCCGGTCAGTGGCCATCGACGACTACACGCGGACGTACGCCACGGAGACGCTCGGCGCCGGCGCGCTCACCGACGCCAACAAAGCGGCCCTGTCCAGCTACCGGCGGGGCGCAACCTCGCTGAGGCTGTCGTGAGCGACCCGGTCCTGGAGACGGCGCTCGCTGACGGCCGGCGGGAGGCGTTGGTCCTGATGCGGGACACCTGCACGGTGGAGCGCAAGTCCGGCGACCCGGTGTTCGACGAGGACACCGGCCAGTACGTGCAGGCGTGGGCCCCGGTCCACGCGGGCCCGTGCCGAATCAAGCCGCGCTCTCACAGTGAGGCCGAGTTCGGGGAGCGGGAAGTCACCTTGCACTCCTACATCGCGGTCCTGCCGTGGGATGTGACACCGGAGATCCACCGTGAGGACCGGCTGACCGTCACCGCCTCCGATGATGCGTGGCTGATCGGCCGGCCACTCGAAGTGATTGACGTCGGCTACGCCGGCACGGCCACAGCTCGCCGCCTAGTGGTCGAGGACAAAGCGGGGTGAGTCATGGCTGACATGCTCGATGCCTCTGAGCTTTTGGCGTTGTCTGCCCTAATCGACGATGCTGCCGACCGAGCAGCCCAAGGCGCGTTTCCGCTTGTCAAGGAGCATGCGCTGAAGCTGCAGGACAGGTGGAGGGACAACGCCAAGGAGACTGCCCGGCGGCACGGCAAGCACTACCCGCGCAGCATCACCGCTGAGCAGATCTTCGCCTCGTCTGCGGCGGAGTGGGAGATCGGCCCGGACCGGGCATTCAGGCAGGGATCGATGGGCCGCGGCTTCGAGTACGGCTCCGCTAACCAGTCGCCTCACCTTGATGGGGCGCGGGCGACTGTGGCGACCGAGCCGGAGTTCAACGCCGCAGTGGACGCGTTCGCGAGGTCGCTGCTGTGACTGAGCCTCTAGAGTCCAGGCCCTTGGTGAACGCCCTGCTGACCATGCTTCGGACCGCTGTCCCTGGGGTGGGCGTTCACTGGGCAGGCGCGCCCCAGGGGGCCGCCCTGCCGTACGTGGTGCTGTACCCCGACATCGGCATGGAGTCCGCTGCGGACCGATCCCTGTCCGACGATGTGCCGAATGATCTGCGCTACCAGGTGACCAGTGTCGGCAGCACCGCGGAGCAGGCGGCGTGGACGGCCGATAAGGTTGCCGCCGCGCTGCTTACTACCGTCCCGACCGTGGTTGGCCGCCGGGTGCGGCCGACCCGGCAGGAGGGCGCTCAGCCCGTCCGGCGGGACGATGAGTCCACGGCCCTGTGGATCGCGACCGCCCAGTACCTGACGCGCTCCGAGCGCGCCTGACCTAATCCCGTTCCCAGCCCGGCACCTGCGGTGTGCGGGCTTCTTGGCATGCCTGGAGGAGCCCGACATGGCTACCCGTACAGCTCAGGCGATCACTGTCGCCGGACTCAGCGCTACCTACCACGCCGCCACCGCCACGACCGGCGACAAGGTCAAGGCCGCGGCCCGCGCGTGGATCACCGTTAAGAACGGCGGCGGCAGCTCGACCAACGTCGTCCTGTCTGGCGTCGGCCAGACCAGCTATGGCGTCGACCTGCCCGACAAGTCCTACACGGTCCCGGCTACCGGCGAGATGGACATCCCCATCGGACCCGAGTTCGGCGATCCGGCGGACGGCGGGCTGGCCACCTTCGTGTGCACACCGGCCACGTCGGTCACGTTCGCGGTGAGGCGCATCTGATGCCCCCCACCTTCATCAAGGTCCGCCACCGCGAAACCGGCGCCACCACGTTGCTCAGCCCGAACGCGCTGCCTCACTTCCCCGACTACGAAGCCGTCGCTGACGAGACGTCCGAGTCTCCCGCTGCTCCCGCCCAGGTCGAGCAGCCCCAGTCCAGCAAGCCCACCACCCGCCGCGTCCCGGCGGCCACGGAGAAGGAGTAACACGTGTCTGCCGACCTTTTGGGCGATGGCAACGTCAAAGTGACGTGGTGTCTGAACATCGCGAACATCTCAGCCCCGACCGCCGCGGAGCTCAACGCGGGCGTTGACTTGCAGGAGTACCTGACCAAGGACGGGCTCAACATTGAGCCGGACCAGTCCGCGGTCGACAACACGAAGCTGGCCAGCACCAGCGAGACCGAGGATGCGGGCACGACGAAGTTCAGCATTGACCTCACCTACGCGCGCAAGCAGGTGCTGGCCGAGGATGTCGCGTTCAACACGCTCGTTCCCGGCCAGCTCGGCTACCTCGCGGTTCGGCGCACCATGGCGCACGACACTGCGTGGGCGGCCGGCCAGGAAGCGGAGATCTATCCGGGGCGGTGCGGCAAGCGGCGCCGTCAGCCTCCGGTGCTGAACGAGAGCCAGCGGGTCATGGTAAAGCTGTTCAACCACGAGCCCGCCGACGACGAAGCGACGGTGGCGTAAGTGACCGAGACCCCCGAGCAGTACGTCGAGGACATCGACGAGTTCCTGGACGGCCTGAAGCTGCCCGAGGATGGCGTGCCGATCTGCATGCGCGGCGACCTCCAGGCCCGCTTCGAGGAGCTCGAACGGCAGTTAGAGACCGCCCGGCACAGGCCAGAGACCGACTCACTGGCCGGCGGCGGCGAGGCCCGGCGGATAGCCGAGGAGATCGAGGCACTTCGCCAGGAGATGCAGCGTCACGTCCGCGTGATCCTGCTGCGCGCCCTGCCCCGCAAGGAATGGTCGGACCTGGTCAAGGAGCATCCACCGCGCAAGCAAGACGCTCCGGCTGACCACAACCCGGAAACGTTCCCCGTCGCGGCTCTCGCTGCGTGCTCGGTGAAGCCGAAGATGAAGGCAGAGCAGGCGGGCCGCTTGGTGGACCGGGTGACGCAGGGACAGTGGACAGCCTTGTGGAACAAGATCCTGGAGCTGAACGGCGGGTCCGGTGAGGTCCCTTTCTCCGTAGCGTCCTCCGCGATTCTGTCCAGCACCAGGACGAGTTAGCGCTCGCCCGCGCCTACCAGATTCCCCGGTCCAAATTGTTGGGCCGGGAGCCGGTGTCCGTCACGACGTACGAGTACGACGACAGCACAGGCCGGCTGGTGCGGGCGATCACTCGTCGGGAGCCGGAGTGGCTGGAAGACGATCGGGACTGGGCGCTCGCTCAGCTACGTGAGGAAAACGGCCGATGCTCTGGCGGGTGCGGGTTCCCGCTGGATGAGACCACCAACCCAGCCAACGCCGGCCTCTACGAGGCGCCGCCGCCGGTCCGCTGTCAGGCGTGCGCCACGCTGGCGGCCCGCCAGGCAGAGCACAAGGAAGGCGTGGAGGGACTGATGTACCACGTCCGCGAGAAAGCCGTCAGCTAGTCGGAAGATATGGGCTGCTGGCGCCGCATATTGATGACGTTGGCGGCAAGGAACAAGACGGCGCCGATCCCGAGAAGGGTGAAAGCCGGGATACGGATGAGGCTCCGTAGATCCACGCAGGCCGACTCGCGGTCATTTGAAACGCCGCGCATCGAATCGGTTAGGTCTGAAACGAAGGCATCGCTGCTTCTCACAAACGCCGACCCGCAGTTGGCGCCTTGCGACGTGACCGGGATGAAGCCGATCAACGCGCCGGCGCCGATGAGGACGGCCGCGACGATGGCTAACGCCTTGAAGGTCATGAGGAACCCCTCCCTGTGATGGTCCCCGAGTCGTCGTGATGATGCCACGTTCACCGCCTCGCCAGCTTAAACAGATCAATTCGTGACCTTCGGGGGTGAGTCGTGGCTGACCGCACTGTAACGACCAGACTTCGTCTCGCCGTCACTGACTTCGTCGCTGGCACCACCACGGCCAAGCGCAGCATGAAAGACCTGAACAGGCAATTCGCTGAGACCGCTGGGTTCGCGCAGGGTTTCCGCAAGAAGCTCGAAAACGCCACCAAAGCCCTGCCGAAGATCGAGATTGACGCGAACTCCACCCCGGCCGAGGTCAAGATGGCTCAGGTCCGCGCCGAGATGGAGAAGCTCAGCGAGAAGACGATCGGTGTGGACATCGACTCCACGTCTGCCTTGATCGAGATGAACCGGCTGCAAGGCGAGCTGCGAGAGCTGGAGAAGGGTGCCTCTTTCGAGGTACGCGCGGGCATCGCCCAGGCTCTTGGTGAGCTGCAGTCAGTGAACGCTGAGGTCAGCCGGTTAAATGGCCAAGAGGCCCGCGTCCATGTGGACGCGGACGTGGCCGGCGCCTTGTCGGGGATCGCCATGGTGAACAGCGCATTGTCTGCGTTGCCCGCCGTCGCGTCGCTCGGACTTGGCGTGGGAGCTCTCGGCGGCGCGTTCGTCGCCGCCGGGGCGGGCGCTGCGTCCTTCGCCTCGGTTGCGGTGCCGTCGCTGACCCGCATCAATGAAGGACTCGCCGAGCAGGAGAAAGTGGCGCTGAAGGCGCGCCGCGCCGCGGGTGAACTGACCCCGGTGTACAACGACCTGTCGCGGGCCGAGAAGGCTCTCGGCGCTGAGATGAAGAAGCTCAGCGAGGGGACAGAGGCGTGGCAGCGGGCGCTACAGCCTGAGGTGTTCCCGGTCCTGGTCTCGGGGATGGACCTGCTGTCGGCGGGCATGCTGAAGACCACGCCGCTGGTGAAGTCCTCGGCGGGCGCGTTCGGCCAGCTCGCCAGCGAAGCGAGAACGGCGCTGGATGGGCCGTTCTGGTCGAAGTTCCTCGACAACGTCAACACGAAGATCCCAACCGCGATCACCGGGCTTGGCCATGTCGGCGGGGACGTCTTTCACGGCCTGGCCGGCGTGATTCAGGCGTTCTTGCCATACGTCGATAACGTGGTGGAAAAGCTGGAATCCGGGTCGAGCAAGTTCGCCTCATGGGGGGAGAACCTCGGAGCATCGTCAGGGTTCCAGCAGTTCCTGCTGTACGTCCGCGAAAATGGGCCGGCCGTGGCGGAGACGCTGGGCAATCTGACGACGACGGCGGGCAGCTTGGCCCAGGCCGCCGCGCCGTTCGCGTCGTTGTCGGTGAGCGGGCTGAGCTTGCTGGCCGATGTGCTGGCGGGCATGTCGCCGGGCCAGATTCAGGGCGTGGCTATCGCTGTCGCCGCGGTGTACGGGGCGGTGAAGGTTGGGCAGGCGGTCAGCGCCGGCAGCGAAGCGCTAGGCGTCCTGCGGGACCGCATCAACGGCGTCGGCACCGCTTCGAACACGACCAAAACCAAGCTCGGTGGGATCGTGTCGTCCCTCGCGGCCGGCGGCCCGTGGGGTGTGGCGCTCGGCGCGGGCATCGGCGCCCTGGGCTTGTTCGCGGCCAGCCACGCCGAGGCTCAGCAGCGGGTCAGCGACCTGACCCAGGCTATCCAGGCTGACTCTGGCGCGCTCGGCGAGAACACCCGCGCCAAGGTCGCCAACACGTTGCAGACCAGCGGCGCCATGGAAACCGCCCGCAAGTACGGCATCTCGATGTCGACCCTCACAGATGCGGCGCTGGGCAATCAGTCCGCGCTGGCGGCGGTCAACGCGCAGCTTGCCAATCAAGGCAGCCAGGTCCTCGGGTTGCATCCGGCGGTGCGGTCGTTGAGCGATGCGAACAAGTATCTGACGGGCGACAGCTTGGCCCTGTGGAACCAACTCAACAGCACCAACAGTGAGATTGGGGAGGCTCGTCAGGCCGCTCAGAACCTCGCTGAGGCCATGGGCGGGGCCTCAGGCAAGACGGGCGCCTTGTCGACGGCTCAGAGCGGCTTGACGCAGAAGACGGCCGCGGCGCGGGAGGAGTTCGTACGGCAGTTGCCGAAGCTGATGGAGTTGGCTGGCAGCAACGCCAAAGCCAAAGAGGAGGTGCTCAAGCTGGCGGCGGCGTACGGCGTCTCCGAGGCGGATGCGAAGAAAGCGGCATCGGGCGCTAAGGGACTTCAGGAGGTCTTGAACGGTCTCCGGGACAAGACCGTCCGGATCTTCGTGAAGACGGAGTTTCAGGATGACTTGTCGAGGCAAGCCCTTCGGCAGGCCAACGCACGCGCCAATGGGGGCATTGCCCATCGGGACGGCCGTCCGGACTACATGGCTGCCGGCGGGATCCGGAACCTCGGGGCGAGTGCTCCGGCGATGATCGCCCGGCAGCCGTATCGGCTTTCGGGCCGCTCAGGTCCAGACGTGATCTTTGGTGAGGCCGGATGGGAGGCGTTCATCCCGCTCGACCGGTCCAAGCGGGGCCGCGGTCTGAAGATCCTGCGGGAAACCGCGGGAATGATGGGCATGGCGGTCGTCCCCGAGAAGATGGACGTCAACACTGGTGGCGGCAGCATGACCGGCGCGTCCGGCGGCCGTATGGATGAAGCGTCCGTCACGGTCACGGGGATCGAGGCGCTGAGGTCCAGCTTGAACACGACTGCGGTGTCCCTGACCACTCAGCTCGGCCAGGCGACCACCACCCTCGATGCGACGTTGGGGTCCGCCGGGTCGCTCACCTCGTCTCTGAACGGGGTGGGGGAGGTCACCGGGCATCTGGCTGATGAGGTGACCGGGTGGGGTGAGGTCATCTCCGTGGAGGTACCGCCACTCACTGAGGCGATCGAGACGCTAGGTGATCAACTGGCTGCGGCTGCGGAGAAAGCGAAGGGCGACTCCAAGGGCAACGGTGGGTCCAAGGGCGACGAGCGCAACCCCCGCAGCAAGAAGAGCAGCTCAAAGGGGAACAGCGGTAGCAAGGGCGACGAACGCAACCCGCGGGATAAGCAGAGCAACTCAAAGGGTGGCGGCAGTAAGGGGGATGAACGCAATCCCCGGGATAAGGCGGGCTCAAAGAGCAGCGGAAAGGCGCTGTCGGCCGTCAAATCCACGAAGCCAATCGGTGTGGCGATGTCCGCCACCAAGTCGACGAAGCCGCTTCAGAAGATCGGGATTGTCGGGGCCGTTGGAGGCAGCACCGGGGCGTCGGGCGGCACGAACTGGTCGAAGGTGTCCAAGCCGGTGCAGCAGCGGGGCCCGGCATGGGCTGCTGGTAGCGCCGCGTCAACGTACGGCGGCGATGTCTCACCCGGCGCCTCTGGCGGGTCGGGCGGGTCGGGCGGCCCGCTGTTCGTCGTGAACGGCCTACAGGTGCATGAGTCCGCGGACGTCGACATGTTCGCCGCCCGCGCGTCGATGCGTCTCGGTAACCGCGGCTGACCCATTCCACTCACGGCCCCGAACGGAACCCGTTCGGGGCCTTTTCCTTTCTAGATGAGAGGCGGTTCGGCGTGTCCGAATTTGATCCGGTCTCCGGGATCACCTACGGCGAATGGCTGCGGCGCAAGGGACTCCAGCACATCGCGGGTGGTCGCACGTGGGCTACCCGAGACGAGGTGCTCGTCGATACCCCGGCCCAGCGGACGGTGCGGGATCAGCTCGGCCACGAGGTGACCGAGCGGACCGACCCCGAGACCGGCCGGCAGCACCGTGACGTCACGATCAACCTGAGGGGCTGACCATGGCGATCACTCGTGACGGCCTGTACGTCTCCACCATCGTGGCTGCGCTGACCAACACGGTCGCGCTGGATCTGTCCAGCGCATCGGCGTTCAAGCTCGCCATGTTCACCGACAGCCTCACCCCGGACTTCTCGGCTGCATCCCCGGCGTACGGGACCGCGCCGTACAACGCCAACGAGGTGTCGGGGCCTGGCTACACAGCCGGCGGCATCGCCCTGTCCAGCGCGGTGTTCGAGGAGCTGTCCGGGTCACCGGGGACGGTGCGGTTCGACTTCGCGAACATCTCGTGGACGAGCAGCACGATCACCAACGCGAAGGGCGGCCTGGTCTACATCCCCGGCTTGTCGAACCGGGCGCTGTTGCTGAGGAGCTTCGGCCAGAACTACTCGACCGAGGACGGCACGTTCTCGATCAACGTCCACTCTGACGGCGCATTCAAGATCGGCCTACTCGGCCCCATTCTCTGACCTGATCGACCTGTCGCCCCTGCCGTGTGCGGGGGTTTTCGCATGAAAGGGGCCGATCATGGCTCGATACACCGCTGCCGTTGAGGGCGTGGCGTCCGGCACGTCCGCCAAGACGCTCCTGCAGGTGGTGGCCGGTACGCAGCGGCTCGGCGTGTACGCCGTCCGCGTGTCGTTCAAGGGAACGTCCAGTACGGCGGAGCCGGTGCGGATACGGCTGGTGCGGCAAACCACCGCGGGCACGAGCGGCGGCACCGCGACCGTCGGATCGGTGGACTCCTCAGGAGTCACTGCCACCGCGACGGCGAACATCACGTTCACCAGCACTGAGCCGACCTCTGGGGATCTGCTGTGGACGCAGGAGATCCACCCGCAGACCGGGTGGGCGGAGTACATTCCGTTGGGCGACGAGTTCGTGGTGCCGGCGTCGGGTCGTGTCGGGGTGACTGTGCTGGCCGCCGCCACCGTCAACGTGACCGCGCAACTGTACTGGCGCGAAGGCCACTGATGGCAGGGGCTACCAACAGCTTCGAGGGCGGCTCCGACACGGTCGCGATCAGCACAGGCAACTCTGGCGGCCTGTCGGGGACGGCGTTCTCAGCGGCGACCAACATCACCTACTCGACGACACAGGTCATGCACGGGGCCTTGTCCGGCAAGGTGCCCGCCAGTACCGACGGCTACGCTGAGCACACCCTGACTGGGACGGGTCTGCGGTATGCGCGGGCCTACGTGTACGTCGGCTCAACGACCTCGCTGCTGAAACTGATCCTGTCCGGTACCAACAACAGCTATCTGCTGCAGATGACTGGCACCACCACGACCTTGTTCGGCGAAGTGGCCGGGTCGTTCAACACGTTGGCAACCCATCCTGCGGGGTTCCTCAACCAGTGGATCCGCGCTGAGTTGCGGGGGACGAGCGACGCCGCCGGCGGCGCTGAGGCGCGTATCTACCTGGCTGATTCAGCGACGGCATCCGCGACGCTGACCGGCAGCGCCGCGCGTACTGGGGGCACGTGGACGACGGTCCGCTACGGCGGCTCAAACAACGGCGGCACGATCTGCTACCTCGACGATGTCGGCTGGTCAGATGTCGACTGGCTTGGGCCCTCTGCGGATTTCCTGCCGCGCACTGTCGTCGCTCCAAGGGCGGCTGTTCACCGCGCCTCACGCTGGTAGAGGGGGGACCCGGTGGCCCGTTACGGTCGCGCCTATCCTGCTCCGGCTCGGCAAGTAGGGCCGCCCTCCCGAGCTCGGCACCAAAGCGTCGACTTGAGCGTCCTGTCTTTGCAGGTGGAGTTTCCCGCCTTCACGGTGACCACTCCGGATGCGCAGGTCGACCTGGGTGTCCTCGCCTTACAGGCGGAGTTCCCGGCACTGACGATCGCCGCCCAGCGGTACCAAACCGTCGACCTGGGTGTCCTCGCCCTACAGGCGGAGTTTCCGGCGCTGACGGTGGTCACGCCGGTCCAGCCAGGTGACTCGCTCACTGCGGCCGGTCAGGTCGAGTGGAACGGCACCCTGTGGGGCGCGGGAACCAGCGTCGCCCTGCGCGGCATCGACGGGTGGCGATCCCGCCCCGGCATGGACAACCTCAACGTGGAGCGGCCATCTCGGCATGGCGCGTGGGGTGGCCGCAAACTCGCCCAGCAGCGCCTCGTCACGTTGAAACTGCAGGTCAACTCCCGATCCGACCCTGCCCTGATCGACGACCTACTCGATGATTTCGACGCGGTCACGGGTGTGGCCGACGACGAAACGGAACTGCCGCTGGTCGTCCGCCTGTACGGCTCGCCGCAACTGGCCTATGGGCAGATCGTCGACAAGGACATCCCGATCGAGGGTGACTACAACATCGGCATTGTCGATGTTGCCCTGCTGATCGCCTGCTCCGACTCCAGGCGCTACAGCCTGGATCGGTACGGCGTGACTATCCCGGTGGACGGCTCCGTCCAACTGTCCAACGCCGGCAACGCGGCCACTCACCCCGTGATCCGCATCGATGGCCCGGTAGTGGATCCGGTGCTGGACAACGCCACGACCGGCCGCACGCTGCAGTTGTCCATCACCGTCGCTGACGGCGACCGGCTGGAGATCGACACTGACGCTGGCACGATCGTCATCGGCGACGTCAACAAGATCTCCACTCTGACCGGCAGTTCAGCACCGGTGCAGGACTTCGTCCTCTCATCGGGCGCAAACGAGATCACTTACACCGCCACGTCCGGCGGCTCCGCTGGCGTGGACTTCCTTTGGCGCGACGCCTGGCTCTAATCCGCCCCTGACCTGCGAGAGGGGTGGGCATGCCTGCGTCGCTCCGGTCGGCTATCACCTCAACGATCGACGGCTCGTTCGGTAACGCCAACTCTCCCCTGGACGTGCAAGAAGGCGACCTGCTGATTGCCTGGCATACCGCGGACAGCGGCACCCTGGCCGACATGGTCATCTCCGGCGGTGGTGACTGGCGGCCACTGTCATCCCGGGCGGGCAGCAGCTGGGCGGGCACCGAGATCTGGACCCGCACCGCAACGGCCAATGAGCCAGGGATCTACGGCGTTGCTCAGGGGCCCGCTGCTGACGGCACGGTCATCATCGCGGCGATCAAGGACGCTGACGGTGCGGACATCACGGTGCTGTCAGCGGACGGGGTGACCGCTCCCGCGGCCACGCCGGCAGGCGCGTCCGGGTTGGAGCTGCGGTACGCCACCGGGGTCCCGCAGTTCCAAGACATCATCACCTGGACCGCGCCCAGTGGGTACGCGGTGACGCAGCGGCAGTCAGTGCCGTGGACGTCCAGCGGCCTGGCCGTGCGGTCGTTCTCGTCGTCGTCGCCCCTGGGCGCGCTGCCGCTGACGCCGTCGGCCAGCCTGTTCGTGTCACAGGCGTGGACGATCCTCGTCGGGTCGTCAGAGCCGACGCCTGAGCCCGAGACGCCGACGTATCCGCCGTTCGCCCCATCCCGGGGCAGCGCGCCTTATCAGTACTTCTTCCGTCGCCTGCTGGACGGTGTCCTGCTAGGGCAACTCGACCTCGCGGGCGTCAGCTTCGACAAGCGGATCGGCCAGGCCGGCGCGTTTCAGGCGACGATTCCGATCCCGTCGCGGCGCATCGCTGACCAGGTCGCCGCCATCATCCCCCGCACTCCGGCCGAGCTGTCGATCGGCCCAGGTGTGATCGTGTGTGACATCTGGCGGGACGGCGTGCCGTGGGGGGAGTACTGGATCACCGGGGCGCGGCCGGCGCGGTCTCGCCGCGGCACCCCGTCGATCCAGGTACGCGGATCCACGCTGGACGCCTACCTGCTGCACGTGGAGTTGCAGGCGGACCTGAACTATGTGCAACTCGATCAGTTGGACATCGCCCGCAGCCTGATCAGCCACATGCAGTCCCAGACCGGCGCGAATCTCGGCCTGACCCTGGAGGCTGGCACATCGGGGGTGCTGCGGGATCACCGCTACACCGCGGACGAGTCCACCTACGGCCAACGGCTGCAGGAGCTCGGCCAACTCGACAACGGCTTCGAGTGGATGATCAACATTGGAGTTGACGGCGGCGTGATCACCCGTGAGTGGGTGTACGGCTACCCCAAGCTCGGCCAGTCCACCCCGCAGCACGTGTTCGTTGACTCGCCGCACGGCGGCGACGTCCTGGAGTGGGCCGAGGAGATCGACGCGCTGCGTGGTGCTACGAGGTGGCGGGCCCGCGGCGCCACAGTGTCCGCTGATGCCTCCACCACCTCCACACCGCTGATCAGCACCGTCCACGAGGCGACCGCTCACCTGGCTGCCGGATGGCCGCGCCTGGACAAGACGATCAACCGCAGCTCGGTGACCGAGCTGCAGACCCTGGAGGACTACGCAGCCTACTGGGCGAGCGTGGCCGCGGGCGCGCTGCGGGTCGACTCGATCACCGTCGCCATCGGTGCCGAACCGAGCTTCACGCCCAACAGCTTGGGCGACACCGCACGGATCTTCCTCGGCAACGAATGGCACGAGCCTCATAGCAGGGTGCGCCGCATCATCGGCATGTCCATCACACCCCCTTCTCGCCAGGGCGGCAAAGAGGAAGCGCAACTGATCTTGGAGGGGCAGGAGGACGGTGGATAGATACCCCGGTGATCTCCTGGCGGAGGTCCGCAAACTCCAGGCCGACGTCGCCGAACTCCAAGCCCTGCTCGGCGCCCGGCCGGCGTCCACAGAGGCGTCCCAGGGGTGGGTGTTCACTGACATGGCCACACCACCCACCCCCGCCGCCGGCAAAACACACATCTACTCCCAGAGTGGCCGGCTGCGTGCCCGATCCACCATTGACGACGTGGTGCTGGTGGACATCCCGACCGGCACCGCTCCTGACGCGCTGGTCATATCGGTTAGCGGCGCGGTCGACGGTGAGGTCTCCAACGTCCCCGCCAGCTATGACGCCAACGCGATCAACACCAACCTCAGGGAGTTGGCCGAGAAGATCAACGAAGTGATCGCGGGCATGCCCTAACCCCCTTTGATCGTGTCGCCTGCGCTGGGAGATGCGCCCATAAGGGAGCGCAGGCGACACCCCGTGCCGCCCGTCGTGGCCCCGTGGCGGGCGGCACCCCCAACCCATCACGGCGACAGCCGTAGTTGCCCGACTCAAGAACGGGGGATGACGTGGCCCTTATCAGCGCCGCATTCCTGCATCGGATCGGCCGCCGTGGCGCCTCCTTGCTGTTCCTGGCGCTGCTCGATCTCATCTACGCCGCCAGCCTGCTCGGCGCGCCCCCCGAGACGCGGGCCAGCCCAGGGCTCGCTTTCTTCGTGCTGCTGCTGCCCTTACCCGTCTGGGCGCTCATCTGGGGCGCGGTGGGGGCGCTGTGCCTGGTCCAGGCGTTCCTGTCGACGGATCGGCTGGCGTTCGGCGCCGCTTCCCTTCTCAAGGTCGCTTGGGGGACTGTTTACCTGTTGGGGTGGGCGCTGGGAGACGTCCCTCGTGGCTACGTGACAGCGACGATCTGGTTGGGCTTCGCCGCGTGGGTGGCGATCATCTCGGGGTGGCGTGAGCCGCCCACAGGGGCGTGATGGACCCGACCATCATCGTCGCCATCATCGGCGGCCTGGCTGGAGCCGTATCCGCCGTCTACACCGCCCGGTCAGCAGGGCGGGCCAGCCAGAAAAAAACCGACGCGGATGAGCGTGCCGCGCTGCGGCAGATCGAGGCCGGCGCTTATGAGCGGGCCCGCCAGGTCTACGAGGGCGCCTTGGGACGCATGCAGAACGAGATCGACCGGCAGGCCGCTCAGATCAATGCGCTGCAGCGCCAGGTGTCCCGGCTCACGCGGCAGGTCAGGGATGCCGGACTCGTGCCCGTCACCAGCAGCGAAGAGGAGATGTAGCCATGACCGAGAAGACCGAAGCCCAGCTTGTCGCCGAGGGCGTCGACCGCCTTGAGTGGGGGCCGACCGAGGCCGACGAGGAGAACGTCCTGCGCGGCCTGGGCTACGTCCTGAACGAGACGACCGGCATCTATGAGGGCGACGGCGGTGAGGCCCCGTGAGCGCGTCCACGATGCTCGCTGCGGCCCGCAAGACACTGGGGTTGGTCGGCAGGCCGAACTACATCACCCGGGACTACGCGAGCCGCCACGGCGATGTCTTCCTCCGCGCGGCGTGGTGCAACATGGCGATCACCCGGTGGGCCCGCGAGTCGGGTAACGCCGCCGCGGTCCTCCCTGAGGGAGATCGCGCCTACACGGTGTGGTGCGCCGAGGACGGGGAGCGGCTCGGCCTCTGGTACGCCGGCACCGCAGCCAACATCCGCAAGTACGCCAAGCCTGGCGCCATCGTGTTCTTCGACTGGGGCGGATCCAACGCCGTCGCGTGGATCGACCACGTCGGCATCGTCGAGCGCAACTTGGGTGACGGCCGGGTGCAGACCATCGAGGGCAACACCGGTGACGCCTGCAAGCGGCGAGTCCGGGCCTCGAACGTCATCGCTGGCTTCTGGAACCCGCGCTACGTGACCAAACCGGCCAAGCCGAAGCCCGTCCCGAATCCTACGGAGGCCATGGTGAAGAAGCTCCCGATGCTGCGCGAAGGCGACACGGGGTGGGACGTCAAGACGATGCACTACCTGCTGCTCGCCCGGGACTACGCGGGCCTCGACGGTGTGGATGACACCACGTTCACGGCGGCCCACACGGCTGGCATCAAGGGACTCCAGCAGGCCGCTGGCATCGAGGTTGACGGCGTAGTCGGCGATCAGACCTGGCCGGTGCTGCTCCGCGTGGCCTGAGCTGTGGAGCCCGTCGACTCCCTCCCGCTGCTCCTGGCCCGGCTGGCAGTGCTGTGGCCGGCCGAGGAGCAGGTCCTGCCGTACGAGCCTGGCGCCCGGGTCCCGGGCGAGATCGATGAGACGAACTGACCCCCGCAGCGCTGATCTCCTGGTCGAGCGCTGCCCCACTCACCTCCCGCCATGGTGGCGGGCTGCCCAAGGAGGGCGTATGAGTAATCCGCCGATGCTGTTCGGGCGGGAGCCCGCCCTGATTCTCGGCTTTGTATCTGCTGGCTTGCAGTTGCTGACCGCGTTCGTGCTGCCGCTCACCACCGACCAGGTGACCGCGGTCAACGCGATTGCCGCGGCCGGCGTCGGTGTGTGGCTGGCGTTCGTCACCCGGGCGGCGGATGGCGGCTCCAGCATGCAGTCAGCGATCCTCGGTTTCGCGCAGGCGGCGATCACGCTGGCCCTGGTGTTCGGCCTGCAGTTCTCCGACGAGCAGACCGCGGCCATCATGGCGTTCGTCGCGATGGGAGTGGCGATGTTCATCCGGCAGAACGTGGCACCGAAGGGCACCCCTGCGGTGCGTCAGGTCGCCTGAGCACGACTCCTGCCCCCGCATACTGAGGGTGTGGGGCCCTGGGCGTGCGGACACACCTCAGGGCCCCACCCAGACAGCAGAGAGCGCCGTCCACCTTCGGGTGGGCGGCGCTCTTTCGCATTGCGGGGCTACCGGGGAGGCAATGCTCGGCCGCGCTCTACGAGTTGCTGCGCGCGGGCACGGCTCACGCCGATCAGGTCACCGATGCGGCCGAAGGACAATCCCTTGCCGCCATCCCACCAGGCAGCGCACACTCGGGCCCGCTCGTCCGCCAGCGCGGCAGACACCGCGTCGTGGTGGACTTGGGCAGCGGTGGCCCGGTGGTAACGCTCCAGGGGGTCAGTGATGTCGCCGAGAAGGCCGCTCACCTCGGCAGCCACGTCGGTCGGCTCGGCCTCGTAGCCGAGGGTGGTGGGGTCGGGCATGGTCGCTCTCCTGCTCAGTCGATGTCGAAGCCGTACGCCTCGCGGATGTCGGCGGGCACCTCGGCGCAGAACGTGGGCAGAGCGTCCTCCAGGGTGCCGTAGGTGTCGATCAGGTCATAGAGGTCGATCTCAACGGCGTCAGCCAGGTCGAAGATGTCCACTGTGGGGATGTCGATCTCGGCGAGGTGGGCGGCGGGGATGCGGTGAGAGCCGGTGATGGCCTGTGCTGTGGCGGTGTCGGCGACGATGGGGGCGCCCCACCAGCCGTCGGCGGTCATGCTGGCGGCAATCTGCTCCATGTGGGCGGTGTCGCGGACCTCGTGGCGGGGGGCGTACTGGGTGCCGTCGTGGAGGTCAAGGCCGAGGGGGTTGATCACCGTCGCTGTCTGCATAGTCCTACTGTGCATCACGGGAAGGGCGTCTGCATAGAGGGTCTATGCGATTGGTTGGTGCTCCAGGCGTCAGCCTCTCGTAGGATCGCCCGGTACCTGGGGACTGGAGCGATCATGAGCGACTATGAATTTCCGCCTGACCTGCTGGAGGCGCAGCGCGCCTACTGGGCCGCCGACCGCCGCGTGCAGGAGGTGACCGACGCGTTGCCGTCCTCGCAGGAGATCCTGGAAGGCGCCATGAGCGACGAGCAACAGGCGGAGCTGGTCCAGGTGCGCACAGCCCGGCTCGACGCGCTGGACGAGCTGAACCGGCACCCGTTCTGGGAGACGATCGACGACCGGCACCGCGCATGGATGGCGCTACAGAAGGCGGCCAAGGGCTAAACCGCGTACCCTGGAGGCACAGCCACATCGGGCGGTGACCTATTCGGATGGTCAACCAAGCCGCCCCGTCCTATTAGGAGGGACCATGGCCCTTAGCCGTCTTGCCCGCGAGCACGCGGCAGAGATCGCGAACCACGACTGGAGCGACGCTCCCTACCGACTCGACCGCGCCGGACACCAGCGCGAATTCGACTCGACCAAGAACGAAAAGCAGCTCGATGCCGAGGAAGCCCACCGCGTGAAGGTCAACGTCGTATGGGTAACCGGGCAGGTGCTCGCGCACGCGGACCCGAACTTCAACATCGTCGAATTCGCCCGCCTGTGCGGGGTCAAGGGACTTTCGTCAGGATGGTTGGAGAACGGGCTTCGCCGGGATTCCAACGGTAACTACCTGCAGGCCCCTCCGGTCGCATAGCGCCTGGCGTCCGCGACAGAACGGCCCCGTCCTCTCCGGAGGGCGGGGCCGTTTCTGCGTGTCCGGCGACTACAGGCAGTTGATCGACTCGACCTGGGAGCTGTTGTAGGCGCAGGAGTCGATGAGCTTTCCAGACGGGTTGCGGATGTACCCCGTGTCCGCGGCCTGGTTCCAGATGTACGCGAACGTCCCCCCGGACCGACCCCAGTAGCGGACAGTCGAGGTGTTCGTCCCCTTACCGGTCCGCACCGTGACTGTCTTCCCAGCGCCGAGAGTGAACGTATCGAATGTGTAGACGTGATCGGACGCAGACGTCTTGTCGCGGAGCGTCCACCCCTTGAGGCTGATCGCCTGCCGGGTGGTGTTCTTGAGCTGCGCCCACTCGCCGTTCAGGCTGCTGTTCGCCCCGTTGTCGGGCGACCCGGGCGAGTTGTAGTAGATCTTCACGAACTGGACCGCAGGGAGCGCGGCGGCCTGCGCTGGCACAACGGGGACGAGCGCCACAGCCAAAGCGGCAGCGGACAGGGGGAGAAGGCGCACCGGTGGATCCTCCAGCGTGTGAGAGATGAGACGCATGTGAGACGGCTGCCCTGGGCTTCCGGTTGGCCGGTGGGGCGGCCAGGGAGTAGACCATGCTCGGCCCCACCCTCGCGGGGGCCGAGCCCCTCGCGTGGCCTCACGGCTCAGACGCCCCATCGGCATCGCTGGTTCCAGCAGAAAGCCCCCGCCCATATCGGGCGGGGGCTCTTTGCTATGCCTGGCCCCGGTTCCCCTCGCCGGGATCGGGACCGATCAGTGATCAGGTGGTGCGGTACTCCACCCATGCCCGGCCGGCGTCGGCGGCCTGAGCGCGGAACGCTCGGCCGTCCTCGGGTCCGTACATGGCCTTGTAGACGCGGAACAGCGTCCACAGCGCGGCCAGGCCGGTCACAGCCGCCTCAGGCGCGGCCTTCCACGTGGGCACGGTCGCGAGGAGCTCCTCGGCCTGGGCGGGGGTGTGACCGGCCTCGATGAGGCGCGGGGCGAGCATGACCGCGTCGACCCACGCCGCGCCCTGGGCGGCGAAGCCCCAGTCGATGACGTACAGCCGCTCCTCGGTGACCTGGAGGTTGCCGGAGTGCAGGTCGTAGTGCAGCAGCGTGTCCCCGTCCAGGGCGTCGAGGTCGAAGCCGTCGAGCGCTGCGGCGTACATGTCGCGGTGCGGCAGCGTCCCGGCGGGCTTGGCCAGCAGGTGACGGCCCTTGGCCTGGAGGAAGCCGACGTTGTCGGAGACAGGCGGAGCGTCCACCGCGGGGCACGGGGTGAGGAGGCTGCCGAGCTGGGCGACGGTGTCGAGCACTGCGGGCACGTCGGGCGACCCGGGGGACAGGTCCGCGCGGCGCCCGTCGATGTGGTCGAACAGCATCGTGATCCAGCCGTCTGCGGTGCTGCTCCACGTCATGCGCGGCGTGGGCACCGTGGGCGGCAGGGCGTTGCCTGCCCACCGCTCCCGCTCGTACAGGCGGGCGGCCGGGCTGCCGGCGGGGATCGCCTTGATGAAAGCGCGGTCGCCGTCGGCGGTGTGGAGGGTGGCGGCCAGGCCCGGCATGAGGCCCTGGGTGGCGGACTCGGCCTTGAGGACGTGGCCGGTGTGCTCCTGCACGGCGTCGCGGACAGCGGCGGGCAGGGTCTCCCAGTGGAGTCTGTTCATGATCAGCCTTCCGTCTTCGGGTCGTCGGCGCAGCCGGCGTAGCACTGGCTGCACTCGGCGGCGGCGACCCACAGTTCGGGGATGACGGGCAGTCCTGCGGTGCGCATCGCTGCGACGGTAGCGCCGATGACGGCCGCCGGGCTGGTGTTTCCCGACGTGGGCGTGTCGGTGGGGACATGGTGGATGAACCGGTCTGCGACCCGGGTGCAGAACTCGGCGTAGGGGCGGGTGTCGGTGAGGAACTCGTGCCAGCCGATGTCCACCAGCTTGGAGGGGGACAGGTGCGCGTCGGGGTTGAGCGCACAGGCGATGAGGAACGCGAGCGTCTGCTCCATGATCTGCTCGGCCTGGTGGGCGTGGGTGGGGTGGCTGTCGGCGATGCGCGTGACGAGCCGGTCGAACAGGTCGGGGGTGATGAGGGCGCGGGGGTCGACGCCGGTTGGTCGTTCAGCGGTGACGGTCATGTCACTCCTCTGATCGGGATAGGTGGGCACCTATCGCTACGACCACGACTGTGAGTCACAGCATCGCTACGGTCAATAGGTGGGTGCCTATCATCTTTGGTATGGCGCTATGGATAGAGATCACCAACCGCATCCGGACGGACATCGTCGCAGGCAGATACCCCACGGGCGAACTCATGCCCCGAGAAATCGACCTCGCTGGACGGTACGGAACCTCCAAAGCGACCATCCATAAAGCGCTCGCCCAGCTCGAAACCGAGGGACTTGTCGCGCAGGCTCAAGGCCGCGGCACCCTCGTGCGTCAGCACCCCGCCCGGCAGCGCCTCACCCTCGACACGCGGGTCTACCGCGACGAGCTGGGCTACTACTTCAGCGCCGCCACTCAACCCCTGCGCCCCCTGCAGCCTCCCACTGTGACTGAGGGGCCATGCCCGCCTGATCTCATCGCCCTGCTCGGCCTGGAGGCCGGCGCCTCAGTGGTAATCCGCGACCGCGTCATGGGCGACCCGGGCACCGGCCGGGCCGTGCAGCTCGCCACGTCGTACCTGCCTGCGGATCTCGCCGCCGGCACCGTGCTCGCTGAGGCGGACACCGGTCCGGGCGGCATCTACGACCGCATGGAGCAAGATCTCGGCTGGGGTGTCCTGGAGTGGGCGGGCGCCATCTCCGCCCGGGCGGCCACCCCGGAGGAGACGCGTCTGCTCGGTCTGGCACCGGGGGTGCCGGTGCTGTGCGTGACCCGCACGACGACCGCAACCGCAGGGCCGGCCGCTGGGCGGGTAGTCGAGGTCAACGTCACCCGGCGCGACGCGTCGAGGTTCGAAGTCGGCTACCCCATCGCCAGGCAGGAGTGAAGGGCCCTACCTTCCCCCGCTGAAGGTGGGGCAGCGCTGGTTCGCGAGATCACTCGTACAGATCACGCATCGTGTGGTCGTAGTCGGCGTGCGGGGGCAACCCAACCTCGGCGCGCCGCACGTCGAGGCGTTCGGGGTCCTCGACCGGCCGCGCTTTGAGTACCCCGTCCTGCGTCCAGTACTGAGTGCCGTACACCTGGGGGCGGCCGTCGGCGACGCGGACGCGGTCGACGAGGTACGCCAGCTCCGATGGTTGAGCCTGGCCCGCGTCGACCGCGGCCTGGAGGAGCGGCAGGCAGTCGCGCTGGAACTGCGGATCCTGGTCGGCGTGCTGGGCCAGCAGCCACGCGGCATGCGCGCCCGTCTCGCCGACCATGTCCTTTCCTGGCCATCCGCGGTCAGCGATGACCTCCTTGAGGAACGCGGTGTTGCCGATATCGACGGCATCCCACTCCTCTGCCAGTTCCCGAGACAGGGGTTCGCCGGCCGGGACCATGTTTCGCACCGCCTGATCCCGCTCTACCCGGCGCAGCAGCTCCTCACGTAGCTCGGCGTCGAACACGGCGTGGCTTTTCCCTCCTGGCCTGGGGGCGGGAGGTCAGGGTATGGGATGCGGCCCAGCTGAGAGGGGCAGATGCCCCTACCTCCCTGAGCGGAGGCTGCTTCTGTGGTGTGGCCCCGCCTCCCCTCGCCGGAGGCGGGACCAGGCTGTCAGCAACGGGTCCGGACAGCACGAGAGCCCCCGCCCGTGCTGGGCGAGGGCTCCTCGCGATGTACGGCTACCGTGCCAGCCAGGCATCGATATCGGCGGGCTCCCACAGCGGGGTGCGGCTCACGTACCGGGAAGGCTTCGGGGCTTGGCCTCGGGCGGCGTAGGCCCTCCACGTGCTCGGCGCGATCGTCCGCTGGGTCTTGGCCTGGATGTAGGCGAGCACCTGCGGAAGGGTCATGCCCCGATCCTTGGACGCCGCGTCGAATGACGGAACCGGCGTGGAGGGGAAAGCGCCGACGATCGTGTACTGCGGCGGGATGCGGCGGGCCTGCTGCTCCAGGTAATCGTGCTGGCTCATGACCGAGTCGGCCGGGTAGGCCGACCAGCCAGACCAGCCCATCCGGTAGGGCTGGTCGAGCTCGTCGGTGGCGTAGAACTGCTCAGCGCCAGGGATGGTCTCGCGGACGGTTCGGTCGGACTGGACCCAGATGACGCAGGCGCCGCCGAGGCGCTGGGCGCACGCCTCAGCTAGAGCGCGGGCGCGGGGGGACAGGGCGTCAAGATCGACGGGTTCGGGGGTGCTGTCGTCGCGCAGGTTGAGGTTCACGGTGGTCATCAGGCGCCGTCCTCGGCGAGGTTCTCAAGGCGCTCGTCCTCTTCCTCCGCGCGGGCCTCGGCTTCGACGGTGCGGCGCAGACGGTCGGCGTCGGTCTTGCGCTTGAGCTCGGCCAGGGTGGGGGCGCCGTCCAGGCGGGTCATGTCGACCAGGTAGGTGGCGACAGTGATGCCGGGGAATTTGGGGGACTCGCCGAGGATGCGGTCGAGGCCGATGGTCTCCAGCTTGATGCCGTCGTCGTAGGTCTGGCGGGTGTGGCCGAGGTAGACGACCTCTCCGGCGAGTTTGCCGGTCAGGGTGATGGGGGTGCCAGCCTCGAAGGCGGTCTTGAGCTGGTCGGCGTCGCCCATGACGGCGATGTCGGCTCCGGGGGTCTTGACCTTGGTGGTGATGTTGAAAGGGGTGCTCATCGGGGTGCCTTCCGGTCCGGCGGGCTGATGACTTCAAGTTACAGCGTCACGCTGTACAGCGTCAAGCTGTATTTGGATTCTTCTGCCCACCCGGCGCGCGATGCGTACGATGAACCTCATCGGCCCCGTTCAGCGGGGATGCTCCGTAGCCTTGTTTCAAACCAGGTTGGCCCCGCACCTGCGGGGATGGCTCCAAGACGCAGGCAGTCAAGAGCGTTGGCCCCGCTTCGGCGGGGACGCAGACAGCCCCCGCCGCCACCGCGGGGGCTGTCTCGCGTTGTACGACTACTTCTCCTCGCCCGCCGGCCCGCTCATGATGGCCGCCACGTCCTCCTTGGACGCTCCCGCGTCCAGCGCTCGCCAGGCTCGGCGGGAGTCGTCTGTGAGGCGGGTGAGGGCTGCTGTGAGGCCGTCGTCATCCATGCCGCCATGCTCGCGCCCCCGGGTGATCGTCCGCAGGCAGACATGACGACGCCCCCACCCGGGAGGGCAGGGGTGTGGAGGGATGTCAGCTGAACTATTCGCCGATCTTCTTCGCGTAGAGGGTGACCAGCGTGTCGATCGGCACCTTGCGGCCCGCAGCGGGGGTTTGCCGGGTCACCACCCAGTTACGGTCGAAGACCTGTAAGCGGTTCTGGCCGGTGGCGTCTTTGTCGTTGAGAACGTAGAACCCGGCGGCCTGCATCGTGTCTTGCCCCTTCTGCAGGTTCATTCCGACCACATTCGGCAGCGTCTTCTTTACCGCCTTCTCTACCGCGAGGGTGGGCTCCTTGTCTTCCTGCGTGATCGGCTTGCGGGTCGTCTCCGCGGGTGCCGGCCGAGTCGTGGTGACGGTCACTGCTGGCGCCGCGCTGCCCGCGCCCGTGCTGCATCCTGCAAGGGCTGTGACGAACACGGCGGCGATGAAATGACGGGTAGTCCTCACGGTGATCACTCCTAGGATGGCGTGTGGTAAGGGGACGATCGGCGTGGGTGACGGGTTGGCTGGTGAGCTGGGTTCTGTTGGGGCTCCTGATTGCCTGTAGGGCCGAACGGCGTTCAGGGGAGCGCGAAGTAAAGATCGCCTAGACCGGCTGATAATCCGAGCTATCGGGTACTTCGCGGAGGGGCTCTCACAGGATCATCGCAACCCGCTGCGAAGGATCCCTTTCAAGGCGATTCCTCGCATGAACGTAAATCTTGGTCGTATCAGGCGAAGCGTGACCAAGAGCGTCTTGAAGCTCAGACAGGGACGCGCCTTCCTCATCGGCCAACGTGGCGAAAGTATGCCTAAGCGCGTGTGGAGTGACACGATCCGGGCATTCCAGACCCGCCTCACGCGCCACCCGCCGAACGAGACCGAACAGATACCGAGTGTCGAGCCGGCCACCGGTCGCCGTGGCGAACAACGGCGCCTCCGGATCCAGCACCCCGCCAGCCGCCCGCTCGGCCAGATACCGATCCAGCGCCGCGGCCGTCGCCGTCGGCACCGTACGGATACGGATCTTCTGCCCCTTGCCGACGATCCGCACCGTTCGAAATCCACGTTCGAATCCGAGTGACCCGACGGAGAGATTCACCACCTCCTCCGCGCGCGGGCCGATCGACAACGCGAACCGGATCAACGCCGCGGTACGCAATCTCGCCCGGCCGCTGCCGGCCTCCGCCGCGGCGACCATCGCCCGCGCCTCTGAGCGCTCCAGCCCGACCGTCTCCGAATGCGTCCGGTCGATCCGCGGTCTCCTCGCCCCGCTGAACTTGTTGGCGGCGATGACGTCCTCAGCGACGAGGTAGGCGTACCAACTGGAGACCGCGCCCAGCTTCAACGCGACAGTCTTCGGCGCCGGCCGCGGTTCCTGATGTTCCAGCCAGCGCGCGTACAGGTCCCCATGCGCTCGGGTAGCGGCCAACGGATCCTGTCCGCGCTCGCTGCAGAAGTCGAGCCACTCACGCAGGTGCCGGCCGTACGCCCGCCGGGTGTGCGGCGAGCCGAACGACCACAGCCACCCCGCCGTCAGCCGCGAGACGAGATCGACCTCCGGGGCCGGCAACTCCAGCGCGGAGCCGACGACCTCGCCGACGAGGACCTGACCGCCCATGGGTCTCCTTCCAAGGGGAGGGCGCCCGGGTGAGGCGCCTCGCGCGTACGGCTGCGCGTGGGATGCACGCGCGAAACTTTTTGATCTTGATCGGAGGGTGCAACCAGGGGTGCAACGCGCCTCCGCCGGCAGGGTGCAACCGGGGTGCCACACCCCCTGCAACGGGGGGTGCAACCAAGGGGTGCAACGCGGGTGCCACACCCCCTCTGACCTGTAACCCCCTCACGCGTTGCACCCCCAGCCCCTCCCGCGAGCCCCGCCAGGGGTGCAACGGGAGGGTCAGTCGAGCTCGGGCCGGGTGAGCATCAGGTGCCGCTGGGCGGCGTCGTCGTAGCCCAGCACGCCCGCCTCCCGCAGCCCTCGTAGGCGCTTCTGCGCCCACTGCCGGGTCATGTCCGTCGAGGACCACAGCGGGCTCAGATCGCCCGTGGCGAAGTCCCGGCGGCCGTGATCCCACCAGTCCTGCAGCAGCTGCACCAGCGCCGCATGGCGCGCCTCTGGCGTCATCGGCGGCGCCTGCGTGAACGTCCACGGCGGCTCGCCGTCGTCGATGTCGGGGATCTCGTCGTCGAGCCCAGCCTGAACGTCCGGGTCCGGGTCGTCCTCGGTGAGATACTCCGCGGCCACGTTCTTCACGTCCTCGTCGTCATCCATATCCGCCTCGGCGTCCTGGCCGTCGCCGCGGATCTCCGCCAGCAGCTCCTCCAGCTCATCGACCCGAGTGAGTACGGCTGGTGCGGCGTTCTCCCGAGGCGGGCCGACCACTTCCCGATCCCGCAGGGCGACGATCAGCGCCTCGGCCTGCGCGAAGGGGATGCGAAGTTTGCGCTGCAGCATCGACGCCGAGGCGAACTGTGTGTTCACCACCAGTTCGGCCGCCTGGGCGAGCAGCTCGATGTCCACCGGCGCCTCTACCGGGGTGGGCGCCGGTGCTGGAGCGGCCAGGGCCGAGGCGTCTAGCCGGGAGATTTTCGCGGTGCCGGCATCGACCTTCTTGTAGGCGGCCGGGTAAGCGGCAGCGTGCGCGCTCAGCGCGGCGTTGGCGAGCTCGTCGTCGAACACCGT
>NZ_JBVJHH010000047.1:0-74776 GCF_055586905.1 Streptosporangium sp. NPDC048886 | reverse complement strand
CACCGGCATCCCCGGCCCGCTGGACGTACGCCTGGACGGCGCGGCCACCCGGCGACGGCTCCGGACCGTCCTGCGCGGCGCCCGGCGATTCCTGCAGCCGGGAGACCCGCCGACGGCCCGCCCGCGACCGCATCTCTGAAGAACCGGTGAAGCAGCGTGTGTCCGCCGGTAAAGAGCGCGCTTTCAACGGCACCACTATCGGGATCTCGCCGTGCCGGATAGTGCATCGGTTCTGTCCAGCGTCGAATCACGGCCGCGACACCGTGATCTGAAAAACGTTCCGGACACATGGAGGCATCGCCATATGCACGAAATATGCATCTTTCGTCGCATTTATACGGCTGGCATGCGGCCTCGTCACGTGATCATGCGACGGGTATATCCGTTGGAATTCCGGCGGAACTGCCTGGCCCCTTGCTGTCCGGGCAAACGGTGCAGCGTATTTCCTGGGTCCGGCCCCCCTAATATCATGTATTCCAATATATGGTGAATGACATGGGCTCACGAGCTGTGACGGAACCCGCGTTCCTTGTCCTCACCGCGCTGGTCGATGCCCCACGGCATGGCTACGGGCTCGTGCAGGAGGTCGAGAAGCTGTCGGACGGGCGGGTGCAGCTGAAGATCGGCACGTTGTATGGCGTGCTGGACCGATTGGTCGCTGACGAGCTGGTGGTGCTGGACCGCGAGGAGGTGCGGCAGGGGCGGCTGCGTCGCTACTACCGGCTCACCGAGTCCGGGGTGCGTGCCCTGGAGGCGGAAGCCGCCCGGCTGGCTGGAAACGTCGAGAGCGCGCG
Organism: Streptosporangium sp. NPDC048886; assembly: GCF_055586905.1. Classification (NCBI taxonomy): domain Bacteria; kingdom Bacillati; phylum Actinomycetota; class Actinomycetes; order Streptosporangiales; family Streptosporangiaceae; genus Streptosporangium; species Streptosporangium sp. NPDC048886. The sequence goes on along the minus strand of NZ_JBVJHH010000047.1, from coordinate 73,982 downwards.
CCGGCGGCTGCGTGCCCGGCAGGCGGGAGGCATGGCGTGAGCCTTCTGGAAGAGCGCTACCGCCGCGTGCTGCGGCTGTTGCCCGTCTCCTATCGCGCCGAGCGGGAGGAGGAGATGGTTGGGGCCTTTCTGGAGGGAGCAGGCGATCTCTCCGGCGCCGACAACCCTCGGCCGCGCTGGTCGGAGATCGCCAGTGTCGCAGCCCTGTCCATCCGCATACGCCTGGGAGGCGCGGGCGCCGCGCCGAGACACCTCGTCTGGGGTGAGGCGGTCCGCCTGACAGCCGTGCTGGGACTGTCCTTCCAGGCGATGATGAGCTGTGTCTGGCTCGCCGACGTCCTGAAGCTCTACGGGATCTTCGGCCCGCCGTCCGGCGACTATCAGGTCTTCCTCGGTGCCGCCGGATCGGCGGAACGGTTGTGGGACATCGTGCAGGTGCTCACTCATCTTCTGTGGATCACGGCCTTCGTCTTGCTCGTCCGTGGTCGCCCGCGCGCTGCGCGGACACTGACATTGCTCGCTCTCGCGCTGCTTTACAGTCCCATCGTCCAAAACAGGGACGTGTTCCCGAACGGGGGCGTCAAGGACCTGGTTCTGCACAGCGTGCTGTCCGTGGTGCCCGTACTGGCGCTGCTGGCCGGATTCCATCGGGATGCGCCACGGACACGCTGTCCCTGGCGGGTAGCCGCTCTGCCCGTCGGCGCCGGCGTCCTGCTTCAGGTGATCTTGAACGTGTTGGGCTCGATGTCGCTGGCGCCGACGATCGACTTCCGGTTCTGGTCATGGGTATGGCCGTGGCTGGGCGAGTCGGGACTGGCCTGCCTGGCGGTGCTGGTCGCGAGCGTGGCCTGCGTCGGGGTACGTGTGTGGGGCCCGGCCAGGCGACCCCCCTGCCTGCCGCTGGCAGTGGCGATCCTGATCGTGCCCGTGACGCTCGCCCGCGCCTTCGACCTGACCTTCGACGCGGTCGATCCGGCCACCCGGGCCATGGCGGCCGTGAACGCCGGCCAGCTCGTCGCGCTTCTGCTGTGTGCTCTGACGCTCACCGTCCTGACCGCAAGGACAATGCCCACCCCCCCACGGGTGACTCCGTCGTCCCGATGAATCCCCAGGCTGGGCAGTACTCCAACAGTCATTTACACCGAAGAACGATCTTCTTGTACGGTCTGGCCCCACGACGGCGTTCTCCGACTGACGAGGCGTTGTCGCGTCGTAACCGATCGAGAGACATCCAGCAGAAGCCGAACATCGGCTGACATCGCGGCATACGCCCGCTCGCACGGTTTCCTTGCGCCGAGGCTGGAGCCACAGGCCACGATCGCTGGGGAGTAGCGGCGGCCGAGGCATGTGCGTGCATGCGGCCGACGGCATGACCGATCCCGGCTGTCAAGGCATCACGGAGGCGGCCGTAGCGCCGGGGACAACATCGGGAGCGGCCAGGAGGGATCGAGACGCCAGCCGGGCCACCCGGCCCCGAACGCCCCGTGGCGGCCCTCGATCATCGCCATCGCCTCGTCACGGGCGGCCTGCACGTAGCGGTGTTCGGCGTCGGTGACGATGCCCAGCCTTCTGGCGTGAAGGTATTCGTCTTCGTCCTTCCAGGCGCAGGAGGACAGGTCCGGTGCCACAACGAGGTCGACGAACAGGTCGAAGGTGTCGACGCCGTCGCGGGTCCGTGCATAGGGCCGCTGGAAGTTGACGTACCAGCGGTCCAGACGGTGATGGGTGAAGAACAGGTTGACGCTGAAGTACGCGCCGGGGGTGAGGATGCTGAGCCAGGTGGTCTCGCGCCACGTCCAGTGGCCCAGCTCCCATCGCCGAGCGGCGAGGTGTGCGATCGCCGCACTGCGGGCCCCGCTGTCACCGGTCTGCAGCCAGTCGATCCAGGCGGTCGGGGCAAGGCTCTGGATGCCGGGCCAGTAGGCCAGCACCAACTCCTGCTCATCGTCGCCGACCACCCGATGAGGCGATGCCGTCCATACTCTTCCGGCGAAGACGTCGCGGCGGATTGCCGTGGAGCCCACGGGAAACCGCGCCGCTGTGAAGATCGTCATGGGCGTATGATGGCACGCTGATCGGACAATGCCTCTGGTGTGGCTCGCATGTAGGCGGGCACCTGCTCGCTCACGGCAGGCCCGGGACCGCACCAGGCCAACCGCCGTCGACGGCCTGCCGACCGGCGGTGATGGCGGCTACCCGGCCTTGAGGAAGTCGCGCAGGTGCTCCAGCACCACGTCCGGCCGCTCCTCGGCGAGGAAGTGGCCGCAGTCGGGAATCTCCGCGCCTCGCACGTCACGCGCGTAGTCGCGCCAGACGTCCAGCACCGGCACCCCGGCGGGCAGGCCGCTGGACCCCCAGAGCGCGAGCACGGGCATCTGCAGCCGCCTGCCCGCGTCCCAGTCGGCGTCGTCGTGGGCGGCGTCGTCGGGGAAGGAGGCCCGGTAGTCGTCGAACCCGGCGCGGAGCGCCTCTGGCCTGGAGAACGCGCGGACGTACTCCTCGACCTCCAGCGCGGCCCGCCGTACCGTCCACTTCTCGAAGAAGTGGCCCAGATAGCCCGCCACGTCAGCGCCGGCGAGCCGCTCGGGCAGGTCGGGCTGCAGATGGAAGGCCCAGTGCCAGGCGCCGAGCGCCAGGCCCGTCTGCGTGTTGAACCTGCGCCACATCTCGCGGGTCGGGATGATGTCGAGCACGGCCAGCCTGTCCACCTCGCCGGGGTGGTCGAGCGCGTAGCGGTGTGCCACCCGCGCGCCCCGGTCGTGGCCGATCAGCGTCACCGACGTGTGGCCCAGCGAGTGGACCAGCGCCCGGATGTCGGCCGCCATCGTGCGTTTGTCGAAGCCCGAACGTGGCTTGTCGGTCAGGCCATATCCCCTCAAGTCGGGCGCCACGACCGTGAACTCGCCGGCCAGCTCGGGGATGAGATGCCGCCAGCAGTGGCTCGTCTGAGGCCATCCGTGCAGCAGCACCAGCAGCGGGCCCTCGCCCGCGATCAGATAGTGCATCCGCAAGCCGTCGAGATCTGCCATCCGTGATTCCGTCATGCCGTAACTGCATCATATAGTTACAGCATGCACAAGTCGCTGTCGCCGAGAGACTGGGTATGGGATGGCGGGCGCCCCAGCCTCGATCTGGTCAACACCTTCCGCAACCGCAAGACCGGGGGCCGGGAGCTGCTGCGTACTCCCGAGGACCTGGACGCATGGCTCGCAGCAGCAGGCCTGGTCGAGGCGGACACCGGCGGCGATCAGCTCGCCCCGGCCCGCGAGGCGCGTACCGACAGCACACAGCTCGCGCTGGCACGCGAGCTGCGTGAGGCGATCCACCGGTGCGCCTCCGGCACGCCGTCGCCCGACGACGTCGAGCTGGTCAACGGCTGGGCGGCGCGGCGGAAGGCGACCGTGCTGCAGCTCGCGCCCGACCTTTCCGTGGTACGGCCGGCCCCGGAGCAGCCCGTGGAGGCGGCGCTGGCCGAGATCGCGCACGACGTGATCGACCTGATCGGCGGGGCGGAATGGGTGAGGCTGCGCGTGTGCGCCAGTCCCGAGTGCGGGCTGCGCTTCGTCGACCGGTCCAACGCGGGCAAGCGCCAGTGGTGCTCGATGAAGCGCTGCGGCAACCGCGAGAAGGTCCGTCTGCACCGCGCCAGGCACACACCCGAATGATCCGGTCAACCGGTCGCCTCCGGCTTGTCACGACCGCGGACAGCAACCGTGATCCGGCCCAGAGCTCCGGGGCTGCGGTCGCGCCTGGGAGAACATCCCCGGAATCGACGCCGCCCGCGACCTGCTGACCGACCCGGCCGCTCGATCACATCGATCGCCGAGCTGCTGGGTGTCTCCCCGGGCACCCTCTACAACCACACCCCGGACCTCAGAAGGCTGCGGGCGGGCGCCGTACCCCGCCGGCTCGAAGCCGGGGCGGGGTCCTGAAGCCACCACCGGCTTCCTCGCCCCCTGGCGTCGGGACCGTGACTATGTGTCGCGAGAGGGGACGGCTCGCCGGACGACGAGGGCGGCCGCGAGGCACACGGCTCCAGCGACCGCCATTCCGGACGAGGGGCCCAGGGCCGCCATCACCCCGGTGGCAGCCGCCAGGGTGAATGTCTCCAAGCTCATCCGCGCCGTGCTGAACAGCGCGGCGCCCGCCCCTCCGCGCTGGGAGGGCACGTACTTGAGTGCCTGCCCGTCCGGGACGCCTTCGGTCAGCCCAAGACAGAGCCCGATGACCCCGGCCGCGACGAGGAGAGCAGCGGGATGGTCGGTGACCTGGAGGACGAGCGCGGTGACGGCGCAGGCGAACAGCGCGGTCGTCACCAGCGGCCGTGCCCGTCGGCGCGCGATCCGCGCGGCGAGAAGCGGAAGGACCGTCGACGGCACGGTCAGCAGGCTGAGCATGACCGCCGCCTCGCCCGGGCCTCTGCTCTGGACAGGGCCGAGCTGGGGGAGCACGGTCAACCCCACCACGAGCATCCCCATGAAGGCACCCGTCGCCAGGGCGTACGCGCGATAGGCGGGGATCCGCAGCAGGTCCACGGGGATCGCGGGATCGGACGCACGCCGTTCCACGCGGACGAGCCCCGTGGCGCCGGCCGCCGCGACGAGGACGAGTGCGACCGGCCCCCACCACGGGACGCCGGTCCCAAGGCCCAGCCCGAGTGCGGTCACCACGGCGGCGATGGTCACCCCGAAGAGGACGGCGCCGGCAAGGTCGAAGTCATCGGGCACCTCGGGGCTGCGGAGACCCGGAAGCGCGAGTGTGGTCAGGGCCGCGACGGCGGCGACAGTCCCCGGCACGACGAAGACGAGGGGCCAACCTCCGACGGCCATGAGGGCCTGGGCGACGACCGGTCCCAGCGCCAGACTGGTGCCCAGCACGGCGCCCGCGTAGCCGTACACCCGGCGCCGCTCCGCCGGCGGGTAGACGGCCAGGACCATCGACGATCCACCGGCGGCGCACATGGCCGCCCCGACTCCGGCGAGCGCGCGGAGGGCCACCAGGGACAGCAGGTCCGGAGCGAAGGCGGACAGGACCCCAGTGGCCGCGACGACGATGTTGCCGACGGCGAAGAACCGGGTGCGGGCGGTGCGATCCGCAGTCGCCCCCGCCAGCAGCAGGGCTGCGGCGAAGAGTCCGTTGTAGGCGAGGACGACCCACGGACCCAGGGCAGCCGCACCGGGCAGCTGCGCGCTCACATCGGGGACGATCGCTGTCGCGCCGGTGATCGCGAGGGGGAACACCGCGGTGGAGATGAGGTCGGCGACAAGGACGCGCCGACGTTGACGAAGAGACAAGGCGAACACGGGTGCGCTCCGGAACAAGGGAGATCCGAGCGCCACAGGGGCGCTCCTGGCCAGGGGTCAGGAGCGACGGCGAGAACCGGGGTTGTGCGCCGCCGCTCTCAGCGACGGCGCACCTTGTCTGTTTTCGACACGGGCACACGCTAGCAGCAGCCCCCCGGGCGAGCGAGGCACCCACTCGGAGGTAGGTCCGGTGCTCAGAGGTGGGTCCGGTGCGTCATGGGGTCTTGCTGTGGCCGAGGGCCTCGACGATGCGTCCGCCACGGACGTGCATGAGGTTGACGCCGGCCACGGAAGTGGACTCGACGTGGGCGTCGCCGAAGGCCAGACCCCACAGGACCAGCAGGGCCACGCCCCCGACCGGGTTGCCGCCGGCGATCGGGAGGAGGGCCAGAACGACGGCGAGCAGAACGCTGACGGCGATGAGGGTCGCTCGGATGTCACGGCCCGCGGCGATGCCGGCGACGCGGAATCGGGGATTTCCGGAACACGCACGGCCGGCTCTCACCGGCCCTGCTGGGGCGCCTCCACCGGGCAGCTCATCCGCGGCCGGGAGTCGGCCAGGACGTTCTCGCGGATGGCGAGCAGGGTGATCAGTGCGGAGAGGGCCATCATCGCCGCGCTGACCAGCATCGTCGTGTGGAACCCGGCGGTGAACGCGACCGGGTCGTTGAAGGCGTCGCCGGTCAGGCCGACCAGAGGGGGGAGCGCGGCGACCGCCAGCAGCCCGCCGGTCCGGGCGACGGCGTTGTTGACGCCGCTGGCCACACCCGCGTAGCGCTCCTCCGTGCTGGCCAGCACGGTCGCGGTGAGCGGGGCGACCGCCGCCGACAGCCCCAGGCCGAACACGGCCGCCGGGACCAGCACACCCCCCAGGTAGGACGTGCCCACGCCGATCCTCGACATCAGCAGCAGCGCGACGGCGCAGAGCAGGATGCCCGCCGTCATCGGGATCCGGGGCCCGATCCGCTTGGCCAGCTCGCCCGCCCAGGACGACAGCAGCAGCATCAGGACCGTCACCGGGATCATCGCCGATCCGGCCACCGTCGGGGAGAAACCCGCCGAGACCTGGAGCTGGACGACCAGCAGGAAGAAGACCACGCTCATCGCGGCGTACATCACGAACGTGACGACGTTGACCGCGGTGAACACCTTCGAGCAGAAGACCCCGACCGGCACCAGGGCGTCGGGCGAGCGCCGGATCTCCAGCCAGACGAACGCCGCGCCCAGCAGGACGCCGGCCGCGATCGGGACCGGCCGCAGGCCGATCAGACCGTAGGTGACCCCGGCCAGCGCCAGTGCGGCCAGCACCGCGCCGAGCACGTCGAAACGCCCGCTCGCCTCCACGTCCCTGCTCTCCGGCACGTGCCGTACGGCCACCGCCACCACCAGGGCGGCCAGCGGGAGGTTGATCAGGAACACCCAGCGCCACCCGGCCGTCTCCACCAGCCACCCGCCGAGCAGCGGCCCGACGGCCGCCGCCGTCCCGCCCAGCCCCGACCAGGCGCCGATCGCCTTGGGCCGGTCCTCGCGGACGTAGGACGCCTGGATGATGGCCAGGGAGCCCGGCGTGAGCAGCGCTCCGCCGACGCCCTGCAGCGCCCGGGCCGCGATCAGCGTCTCCACGTTGGGCGCCAGTCCGCACAGGGCCGAGGCGAGCGCGAACCAGACCACGCCGACCAGGAAGACCTTCCGCCTGCCGTACCGGTCGCCGAGCGAGCCGCCCAGCAGGATCAGGCCCGCGAGGGTGAGGGTGTAGGCGTTGACGGTCCACTGCAGTCCCGCCATGTCGGCCCCGAGGCTGTCGCCGAGCGCGGGGAGCGCCACGTTGACGACCGTGCCGTCCAGCAACGCGATCCCCGAGCCGAGCACGGTGGTGAGCAGGACCCAGCGACCCTGAGCTGAGCGGAGCCGAATATGGCCGTTATCCATAACCCTAATCATCGCTGACCGTTTCATCCGTCTGATGCGGATTCATGATTCCAGAAGTGTCGGCGATCTCTGGTAGGACGTGATCTGTCACGTTTCGCCTGACAGGAGCCAGGATGGACTACAGCGAGTTCAACGACGAGGTCAACAGGCTGAACCGAGGAAGCTACGCCGGCCTGCCCGTCGTCGAGGCCCCCGGATGCGACGACGCGCTTCCGGAAGGGCTGCCGGCCCCCGAGTCGGCGGCCTGGCGGGTCTCCTGGAGCTGGCGGAGCGACGGGTTCGAGACGAACTTCCGGCACTTCCTCACCGTGGTGGACCCGGCGAAGGTGCCCGCCCTCATCGTCGGCGACTGGGGAAACGCCTACGAGAGCAGTTCCGAGCAGGCCGTGGGTCTTCTCGTGGAGCACGCCGACCGCTTCCCCGCCCTGCGCTCGCTGTTCCTCGGCGCGATCGCGTCGGAGGAGTGCGAGATCTCCTGGATCAACCAGAGCGACATCACGCCGCTGCTGGAGGCGTTCCCGTCGCTGGAGCGGCTGGAGGTGCGCGGCGGCTCCGGACTCCTGCTCCGGCCGGTCCGGCACGACGGTCTCAGGGTGCTGCGGTTCGAGACGGGCGGGCTGCCGGCCGAGGTGGTCCGCGCGGTCGGTGCGAGCGACTTGCCCGCGCTCGAATACCTGGAGATGTGGCTCGGCACGAGCGACTACGGAGGGGACGCCACGGTGGCCGATCTCGCGCCGGTCCTGTCGGGGGAGCGGCTGCCCGCCCTGCGGCACCTCGGCCTGCAGGACAGCGAGATCCAGGACGAGATCGCCGCGGCCGTGGCGTCGGCGCCGGTGGTGGCCGGGCTGGGATCGCTGGCCCTGTCGATGGGCACGCTGACCGACGAGGGCGCCGAGGCGCTGCTGTCGGGCCAGCCGCTGACCCACCTCGGGCGCCTGGACCTGCACCACCACTACCTGACCGACATGATGGTCAAGCACGTCGAGGCGGCCTTCGCCGGCACCGGCGTCGAGGTCGACCTGTCCGAGCAGGAGGAGCCGGACGAGGACTGGCGCTACGTCGCCGTGGCCGAATGACCTCGCTGACGGTCGTCGGCACGCCGGGGGAGCGACGGGTGACCATGTTCGCCGACGCCTGCGTCCGGTACGGCCTGCCGGAGCCCGCCGTCCTGCCGTGGACCTCCGTGCTGCGGGGCCGGGACATCCCGCTGCAGCCGGGGACGCTGGTGCGGATCGAGTCGCCCGGACAGGACGCCGGGGCCGACGCGCTGCTGCGCGGTCCGGGCGAGCCGTCCCGGGTCGGCGGCGGCGCCGCCTGGCACGCCGCCTTCACCGCCGGGACGGCGCGGATCCGCCGGGCCGTCGAGCGGACGCCCGGGGCCGTGCTGCTCTCCGACGCCGACGAGATCGCGGTGATGTTCGACAAGCGGCTGTGCCACGCGAGGCTGTCGGCGGCCGGGGTGCCGGTGCCGCCCGCGCTTCCCGGGCCGGTCGGCGATTACGTGGAGCTGCGCCGGCGGATGGACGAGGCCGGGTGGGGCCGGGTGTTCGTCAAGCCGGCCCACGGCTCGTCGGCCTCCGGCGTCATCGCCCTGCAGGCTTCCGGCGACCGGGTCAAGGCGGTGACGTCCGCGGAGCTGACCGCGGACGGGCTGCACAACTCGCTGCGGGTGCGTTCCTACGAGGACGAGCTCGACGTGGCGGCGATCGTCGACCTGCTCGCCGGGGACGGGCTCCACGTGGAGCGGTGGTTCCCCAAGGCGGGCCTCGACGGGCGGACGATCGATCTGCGCGTGGTCGTGGTGGACGGCACGCCGACCCACGCCGTCGTCCGCGCGAGCCGTACCCCCATGACGAACCTGCATCTCGGCGGCGAGCGCGGTGATCTCGGCGCGGTCAGGACCAGACTCGGCCCCCAGGGCTGGGAACGGGTCACCGGGGCGTGCGCCCGGGCGGCGTCGTGCTTTCCGGGGAGCCTGACCGCCGGGGTCGACCTGATGATCGGCGTCGACTGGCGGAGTGTCGCCGTGGCCGAGGTCAACGCCTTCGGAGACCTGCTGCCCCGCCTCACCGGCTTCCCCGGCGGCGGCGCCGAGCACCTGAACACCTACGAGGCCCAGGTCCGGGCCATCCTCGCACGCCGTACGGCGGCGCCGGACGCCGCCGCGCACCACCCCGCCGTACCGGCGACCACGGGAGGGATGCGGTGCGGGACGTGAACCGGATCGTGGGCAGCCATGATCTCCTGCTGGTGACCCTCGACACCCTCCGCTACGACGTGGCCGACGAGCTGATCAGGGCCGGGCGGCTGCCCACCCTGGCCAGGGCGCTGCCCGGCGGGCGATGGCAGCGCCGGCACAGCCCGGCGAGCTTCACCTACGCCGCGCACGCCGCGATCCTCGCCGGTTTCCTGCCCACACCCGCCGAGCCCGGGCCGCACCCCCGGCTCTTCGCGGCCGCCTTCCCCGGCAGCGAGACCACGGGCGGCGGGACATGGGTCTTCGACACGCCCGACCTGCCCGGCGGGCTGGCCGCGGCCGGCTACCACACGATCTGCGTCGGCGGGGTGGGGTTCTTCAACAAGCTCACCCCGCTCGGGGCCGTGCTGCCGGGGATGTTCGCCGAGAGCCACTGGGAGCCGGAGTTCGGGGTCACCTCGCCGGCCTCGTTCGAGGCGCAGATCGAGTGCGCCGAGCGGGCGGTCGCCGGAACGGACGGGCCGGTGTTCCTGTTCGTCAACGTGTCGGCGCTGCACCAGCCCAACTGGCACCACCTGCCGGGCGCCACCCGCGAGCACGGTGACAGCCGGGAGAGCCACGCCGCCGCGCTGGAGTACGTCGACCGGCACATCGGCCGGCTCTTCGCCCTGATGAGCAGCCGGCGGCCGGGGTTCGCGATCGTCTGTTCCGACCACGGCACCGCCTACGGCGAAGACGGATACACCGGGCACCGGATCGGCCACGAGGTCGTCTGGACCGTACCCTACGGGGAGTTCGAGATGGAGCAGGGAGGGTGGCGGTGACTGCGAGTCCCGACCGGAGTCCGGTGCCGGGGACGGCGGAGCCCGGGCCGGTGGGCACCCCGGCGCGGCCGGTCCCCGGCGGCCCGGCCGACGCGGGTCCCTATCAGGGATACGTGTACGCCTACCCGCACAAGACGGCATACCGGCCGCTGGAGCCGCGCCCGCCGCTGCGGCAGGTGTGGGCGGCCGAGCCGCTCGGCAGCCTCTTCCTCTACCTGCACATCCCGTTCTGCGAGATGCGCTGCGGGTTCTGCAACCTGTTCACCCGGACCGGCGCCCCCGAGGAGCTCGTCGCCGCCTACCTGGACGCCCTGGAACGCCAGGCGGAGGCCGTACGGGACGCCCTGGAGGAGCCGAGGTTCGTCACCGCGGCCGTCGGCGGCGGCACGCCGACCTACCTGAGCGCCGCCGAGCTCACCCGGATGTTCGACCTCACCGAGCGGATCACCGGCGCCGACCTGCGGGCCGTGCCGTTGTCGGTGGAGACCTCCCCGGCGACCGCGACGGCGGACCGGCTCGCCGTCCTGGCCGAGCGGGGCACGACCCGGATCTCCATCGGAGTGCAGAGCTTCGTCGACGCCGAGGCCCGTGCGGCGGTGCGCCCGCAGAGACGGCAGGAGGTCGAGGCGGCGCTCGGCCGCATCAGGGAGACCGGGTTCGAGACGCTCAACATCGACCTGATCTACGGGATCGACGGGCAGACCGAGCGCTCCTGGCGCCACTCGCTGGACGCCGCGCTCGCCTGGAGGCCCGAGGAGATCTACCTCTACCCGCTGTACGTCCGCCCGCTCACCGGCCTCGGCCGCCGCGTCCGCGACTGGGACGACCACCGGCTCGGCCTCTACCGGCAGGGCCGTGACCACCTGCTGGCCGCCGGATACGAGCAGGTGTCGATGCGGATGTTCCGGCTGCCGGGATCCTCCGGCGCGACCGGCTACGACTGCCAGAGCGACGGCATGGTCGGGCTCGGCTGCGGGGCCCGGTCCTACACCTCCGGCCTGCACTACTCCTACGAGTACGCGGTGGGCGCCGGTCAGGTACGCGCGATCATCGACGGCTACGTACGGCTCGCACCCGAGGAGTTCGCGGTCGCCAACGTGGGGTTCCGGCTGGGGGAGGACGAACGGCGCCGCCGTCATCTGATCCAGTCGCTGCTGCGGGCCGAGGGGCTCGACGCCGCCGCCTACCGGGAGCGCTTCGGCACGGAGGCGGCGGCCGACTTCGGCCAGGAGCTGGAGCGCATGGCCGGCCGGGGCTGGCTGGAGCCGCTGGAGCCGGTCCGCCCGCCGGGCCCCGCCGCCGGACGGCTCCGGCTCACCGCCGAGGGGCTGGCGCACTCCGACGCGATCGGCCCGGCGCTGTTCTCCGGCCGGGTCCGCGAGCTGATGGCGGGATACCAGGAGCGATGACCGAGCGCCCGACGGGCCGTGACCTCCCCCTCCTTCCGGGGACCGGCGGCCGCGCCCTGCCCGCCCCCGACCTGCCCGCAGGCGAGCGGGACCCCGGCCACCTGAGCATTCTCTACCGGGGACCGCTGGCGAGCTGCGACTACGACTGCCCCTACTGCCCGTTCGCCAAGCGCCGCGACGACACCGGGCGGCTGCGCCGGGACCGGGCGGCGCTGGAGCGCTTCACCGCGTGGGTGGCCGGACGCGACCACCCGGTCTCGGTGCTGTTCACCCCCTGGGGCGAGGGGCTCGTGCGGTCGTGGTACCGGCGGGCGATGGTCGAGCTCAGCCACCTCCCGCACGTCCGGCGGGTCGCCGTCCAGACCAACTTCAGCTGCCGTCCCGGCTGGCTGGCCGAGGCCGACCTGGGCACGCTCGCGCTCTGGGTGACCTACCACCCCGGTCAGGTCGCCTACGGGCGCTTCCTCGCCAAGTGCCGTGACCTGGCCGGGCGCGGGGTCCGCTTCAGCGTCGGCGTGGTCGGGCTGCCCGATCACCTGGACCACGCGCGGCGGCTCCGGGCCGACCTGCCCGCCGAGGTGTATCTGTGGGTCAACGCCGCCGAGGGCCACTCCTACACCGACGCGGAGGCGGCCGACTGGACGGCGATCGACCGCCTCTTCCGCTACAGCCGCACGCCGCACCGCAGCGCCGGGCAGCCCTGCCGTACGGGGGACAGCGTGATCTCCGTGGACGGCGAGGGCACCGTACGGCGCTGCCATTTCGTCCCGGACGTCCTCGGCAACCTCTATGACGGGACGTTCCGTCCGGCGGCCAGGGCCTGCCCGGCCGCCCTGTGCGACTGCCACATCGGCTACGTCCACCTGGAGCCGACCGGCCTCTACGACGTCTTCGCCGGGGGGATCCTGGAGCGCATCCCCCGCGCGGACTGACCGGGCGGCCCGCAGGCTCTCCGGGGCTCAGGTCTCCCAGGACCGCCCGTCAGCTCTCCCCGGAACGCCCGTCAGCTCTCCGGGACCGCCTGTCAGGTCTCCCTGTCAGGTCTCCCGGGCCGGCCGGTAGTCGGCCTCGGACATGCCGAAGGTCCAGGCCACGCCCTCGCGGGCGGTGCGGGTGGACGGGGGCACCCGCAGCCAGTATCTGCGGAAGGTGCCGTCGGGCTCGGCGGTGGAGTTGACCACCTCGACCATCACCACCGGCTCGTCGTCGGGCAGGTCGATCCGCCACAGGACACCCGTCTCGTCCTGGTGCAGCGGGGTCGCGCCGGACTCGGCGAGGTAACGGTCGTAGCCGAAGTGCTCCAGCATGACGCGGCGCAGCTCCGCGTTCTCCTCGGCACGGATGCGCTCGGGGGTCAGCGTCGCCATGGAGGCGGCGAAGCCGGCCGGGACCGGCATACCGCCCCAGGCGTGCACGGCGAAGCCGTCGGGGAACAGCAGCGCCGGGCCCTCGGCGCGGTGCAGGCGCGACAGCTCGTCGAGGTGCAGCTCGGCGGGGCGCTCGCACACGATGGCCACCCGTTCGAAGGGCCACCACCAGCCGGCCGACCGGGCGACCTGGACCAGCCCCTCCACCTCCGGCCTGCCCAGCGCGTCGAACAGCGACAGCCACGGCGCGTCCTGCTGGCCCAGCACGGCGTCCAGGGTGGAGGCGCGCAGCGCGGCCGCGACGGGCTCCGACTCCTCCGTCGCGGCGATGCCCCGGCGGATCTGGACGACCAGCCGGTTCACCGGATCCCAGAGCCGTCCTCCGGTCAGCGACCAGGCCAGCGGCCAGTCCACCGGGCCCAGTGAGGCGTGCGCCTCGGCCCTGGCCCGCTCCCACGGGCCGGTCCGCACCGCGTCGCGCACCGGCCGGCCGGCGCCGAGCGTGGCGATGGCCCGCGCGCCCGCGGCGGGGGAGTCGACCCAGATGATCTTCTCGGGCTCGGCCAGGCCGGCGATCCAGTACGCCAGCCGCACTCCGGCCTCGGCGCCGGGCCGGTCGGCGGGACCGGACCTGAAGGCGGCCTCCTGCCAGCGGAGCGCGGCGGCGGTCAGGACGTCGGCCAGTTCGGTGGTGACGGTCATCGAATACCTCCAGCGTGGAGATCCGGGCTCCGCCCCGGTGCCGTCAGGCTCGGGGCCTGTCGGGCCGGCGGGCCGCTCGCCCCGGCGGCGCCCGTGGGGGGAGATCCGGTCGGGCGGGAAAGTCGGGCGGGAAAGGAGAAGAGAGGTCAGTCGGCGACGACGCGGAAGGCGCCGGGGACGTATTCGCGCTGGCGCTGCACGCGGTACCAGCCCTTGGGCAGGGAGATCGCGGCGTGCTCCTCGTGGACGACGCGCCCCCCGGAGGGGACGTTCAGGAAGTCGGGGTCCAGCGGCCGCAGGCCGCGCACCAGCGTGCCGGGGCCGACCACCGCGTGGGCGTGACCCGTGGCCTCGCCCAGGGCCAGCACCAGCCGGCCGCGGGCGTCACGCGGCACGGACGGCGAGGTCCGGACCGGGGCGGGCACGGCCTCCTCGTGGACGGGCACGATCAGGATGTCTCCCTGGCGGTACATCTGGCAGGCTCCTCGCGTCGGGGGTCGATCGAAAGGTAGCCACCGCCACCGACATTTCCCGGCCGCCCACCGGCGGGCGGCCGCCGTGCGGCGTGCCGGAGCCCAGGGGACGCCCTCAGGCGCCCAGCCCGCGCAGCACGAACCCGCAGACGGTCTCCTCGGCCTCCTGCGGCGTCACCGTGCCGCTGAGCAGGGGCACCCGCTCGGCGCCGAGGACAGCGATGATCATGCGAGCGGCGGCGGCCACGTCGGGGGTCCGGAAGTCGCCCGAGGCCACCCCGCTGTCGAGGATGCCGGTCAGAATGCGCTGCATCGGCGCGACGTGGTCGGCCAGGCGCTGGTAGGCGTCGGGGCCCAGGGCCGCCGACAGGTCGGCGGGGCCGGGGTGGGGGTGGGCGAGCAGCCCGGCGAGCTGGAGCCGGACGAAGACCCGCAGCCGCTCGGCGGGGGAGGCGTGCTCGGGCAGCTCCCGCTCGTAGCTCTCGATGAAGTAGTGCGTCACCCGCTCGGTGAAGGCCAGCAGCAGCGCGGCCTTGTCGGGGAAGTAGTTGTAGAGAACGGTCCGGGTGATGCCGGCCTCGCTGGCCACGTCGGTCATCGAGATGGTGTCTATCCCCTGGCCGCGGGACAGCCGTGAGAACGCCTGCAGGATCCGGTCCCGTGTCTGGGCGCGATGTTCGCCGATCGTCGCGGCCGAAATCCGGGGCATGCCCCCATGGTCGCACAGAGTGGGCGGCGCGGACGGGCTGTGAGCCGTGAGGTCTCCGTACCGGCGCCGCTCGGCGGGGCGGGCGGCCCCGCCGTGCCGGCGCCGGCCGTACGGCGGGGCGCGGGGGAGCTCAGGCGGCGAGCTCGGCGCGCGCCACCCGGCCGAGGTCGGCGAGGACCTCGGTGTTGAGCAGGTAGGCCAGCTTGGTCTCGCGGATGATCCGCTGCCTGCCGGCCTCGTCCAGGGGCAGCGCGTCAAGCCGGGCGCGGTATTCGTTCTTGAACCGGGGCAGGCTGCCGACCTGGTCGAAGAGATAGAAATCGACGCCGCCGCCCGGCTGGTAGCCGTAGATCTTCTGCAGCTCCATCCGGATGAACTGCCCGCCGGACAGGTCGCCCATGTAGCGGGTGTAGTGATGGGCGATGTAGCCGTCGGGCCGGGTGGCGACCTGCTCGATGCGGGCGACCAGCGTCCGGGTCGGCGGGGAGGGCTCGATCCTGGACCGCCAGCCGGCGCCGTAGATCGTCTCCAGGTCGCGGGCCAGCGCCTCCTCGCGGTAGAGCTCGGGGAAGACGAAGGGCGCGGCGACCGGGTCGTCGGCGAGCGCCCTGGAGGCGCCGTCGAGGGCGGCGTAGGCGAAGTAGTGCTGGGCGACCATCTCGCCGTAGGCCTCGCGGCTCAGGTGGCCCGCCATCAGGGCCTTGAGGTAGCTCTCGTCCTCGGCCGCCCCGTGGTCGCTCCAGGTGGCGTCCCTGAGGACTTCGGAGAACGCTGGCTCACTCATGATCACTCCGCGTCGAAGAGGCTTTTCATGACACAGTGTCACAAAAACCGCGTGCCCCCGTCAAGCTGATGACGACACCTTGTCATTAAACCGCCCCCGGCTCCTCACCCGCCCGGACGGACCAGGCCCGTCTCGTAGGCGTGGACGATCGCCTGGGCCCGGTCGCGCAGGTTCAGCTTCGCCAGGATCCGGCCCACGTGGGTCTTGACGGTCTGCTCCGACAGCACGAGCTGCTCGGCGATCTCCTGGTTGGAGCGGCCCTGCGCGATGAGGGTGAGCACCTCGGTCTCGCGCTCGGTGATGTCGTCCAGCCGGCCGCGCGGGCGGCGCGGCCCGACCCGCGCGAACTCCGCGATCAGCCGCCGGGTCACCGAGGGCGCCAACAGCGCCTCCCCGGCCGCGACCACCCGGACCGCCTCGGCGAGCTGCTGCGCCGAGGCGTCCTTGAGCAGGAACCCGCTGGCCCCGGCCCGCAGCGCCTCGTAGACGTAGTCGTCGAGGTCGAACGTCGTCAGGATCAGGATCTTGGGCGAGAAGCCGTCTCCGTCCAGGATGGCCCGCGTCGCGGCCAGCCCGTCCATGACCGGCATCCGCACGTCCATCAGCACCACGTCCGGCCGGAGCCCGGCCACCCGGTCCACCGCCTCGCGGCCGTCGGCCGCCTCGCCCACCACCTCGATGTCCGGCTGGGAGTCCAGGAAGACGGTGAGGCCGGTCCTGACCATGCTCTGGTCATCGGCGATGAGCACCCGGATCGTCATGTGTTCTCCATGATCGGCAGAATGGCGGTGACCGCGAAGCCCGTCCCCACGGGCCCGGCCCACAGCCTCCCACCCAACATGGACGCCCGTTCCCGCATGCCGATCAGCCCGTGCCCCGGGTGCCCCCGGTCGCCCGCCTGTCCCGGTCCGTCGGCGGGATGGCGCCTGGCGTCGTTGGTCACATTGACGTGCAGCTCGTCGCCGGTCCGGTTGATCCTCACGGAGACGGCCGAGCCCGGCGCGTGCCGCATGGCGTTGCTCAGCGACTCCTGCGCGATCCGGTAGGCGGACAGGCTCACCGCCGTGGGCAGCCCGGTCAGGTCGCCGCCCAGGCTGAGCGTCACGGTGAGCCCGGCCGAGCGCGCGGTGCCGACGAGCTCCTCCAGACGGCCCAGGCCCGGCTGCGGCGCGGTGTCGGTGCGCCCGTCCTCGTCCCTGAGCACGCCCAGCACCCGGCGCATCTCGGTCATGGCCGCGAGTGAGAGCGCGCGGATCTCCCGCAGCCCCTCCTCCAGGCGCCCGGCGTCCCCGGCCGCCTGCAGCGGTACGGCCTCCGCCTGGATGGCGATCACCGACATGTGGTGGGCGACGACGTCGTGCAGTTCCCTGGCGATCCTGGCCCGTTCCTCCAGCACGGCCTGCCAGGCCAGCGCCTGCTTGCTGCGCCGTTCCTCCTGCGCCAGGCGGTGGGTGGCCAGCCGCCTGGCCCGCACGTTGTAGCCGAGGAGCGCGGCGACGCCCAGCAGGAGCGCGGCCGTCAGGATCTCCGCGTGGTTCGCGGAGTTGGTGGCCGCCACGGCGAGCATCGAGACGATCCACGCGCCCAGGGTGGTCGTCCGTTCGCAGCGGACCGCGACGGCGTAGACGATCAGCGGATAGGTGACGACCCCCGCCGTGGAGTAGGGCACGGTGGTCAGCGCGCGCACGATCGGGGCGGCCAGGAACATGCCCAGCGTGGCCAGCCGCCAGGCCGCGAGCGGCCACCGGTTACGCAGCAGCAGGGGGAACGAGGGCGCCGCGGCGGCGAGCCAGAGCAA
This sequence comes from Streptosporangium sp. NPDC048886, assembly GCF_055586905.1. Taxonomy (NCBI): domain Bacteria; kingdom Bacillati; phylum Actinomycetota; class Actinomycetes; order Streptosporangiales; family Streptosporangiaceae; genus Streptosporangium; species Streptosporangium sp. NPDC048886. The sequence continues at coordinate 56,487 of NZ_JBVJHH010000047.1, read as the reverse complement.
CGGCTCGGGGAACCGCTCCATGAGATCGCCGGCACGCAACATCTGTTCTTGGTCGTGCGTGAGGTCCGGGAACCCGTTACTGAACAGGGACCAGGCGATCAGGGCGTCGGCCAGCAGGACCAGGTCGATGGTCCGGAACGGCAGCAGGCCCAGGAAGGCGGGCATGCGCGGTCCCAGGCGGCGCGAGCGGGGGAACGGCGGACCGGCGCTCCCGCTCACCAGGGCGTGGGTGACCGGCTGTGTCAGCCGCAGGAGGCCGTCGCGCAAGAGCATCGGCCCAGCGTAGACAGCTCCGGTACGGCCCGGCGTCACACCCCGGGGTGATCCGGATCAGTCCCTCCCAAGAGGGACGATTACACGATTACGATCGCTCACAGCGAACACGCTCAACCTCGGGAACATTTCAAGGCTCCCATTAATTGAGTCGATGTAACTCAACCTTTGGAGTTCGCATGAGTGAGAGCTTGATCCTCCCGGTCCTTCCGCTCGACGACGAGGTCGTGCTGCCGGGCATGGTGGTTCCGCTGGACCTGTCGGAGAACGAGGTCCGGGCCGCGATCGACGCGGCTCAGGCTCTCGACGACAACAAGCCAGAGGTGCTGCTCGTTCCCCGCATCGACGGGCGATACGGTTCCGTGGGCGTCCGTGCCGTCGTCGAGCAGGTGGGCCGGCTGCCCGGGGGCGAGCCCGCGGCGGTGGTGCGCGGCGTAGACCGCGTCCGCGTGGGTTCCGGCACGACCGGCCCCGGCGCCGCCCTATGGGTGCAGGCCACCTTGATCGAGGCCGTCCGGGCGGGCGAGCGCGCCGAGGAGCTGGCCAAGGAGTACAAGGCGCTGGCCACCACCATCCTGCAGAAGCGGGGCGCGTGGCAGGTCGTCGACGCGGTCAACCAGATGGACGACCCGTCGATCCTCGCCGACAACTCCGGCTACGCCCCCTGGCTGAGCACCCCGCGCAAGGCCGAGATCCTTGAGACCCCCGACCCCGCCGACCGGCTGGAGAAGCTGGTCGAGTGGTCGCGCGAGCACCTGGCGGAGCTCGACGTGGCCGAGACGATCCGCAAGGACGTCCAGGAGGGCATGGAGAAGCAGCAGCGCGAGTTCCTGCTCCGCCAGCAGCTCGCCGCGGTCCGCAAGGAGCTGTCGGAGCTCAACGGCTCCTCCCCGGAGACCGAGGAGGAGGACTACCGCGCCCGCGTCGAGGCGGCCGACCTGCCCGAGAAGGTGCGCGAGGCCGCGCTCAAGGAGGTCGACAAGCTGGAGCGGACCTCCGACCAGTCTCCCGAGACCGGCTGGATCCGCACCTGGCTCGACACCGTCCTCGACATCCCGTGGAACGAGCGGACCGAGGACTCCTACGACATCGCCGCGGCCCGCGCCGTCCTCGACGCCGACCACACCGGCCTCGAAGACGTCAAGGACCGCATCATCGAATACCTCGCCGTCCGCGGGCGCCGGGCCGAGAAGGGGCTCGGCGTGGTCGGCGGGCGCCGCAGCGGCGCCGTGCTCGCGCTGGCCGGCCCTCCCGGAGTCGGCAAGACCTCGCTGGGCGAGTCCGTCGCCCGCGCGATGGGCCGCAAGTTCGTCCGCGTCGCCCTCGGCGGCGTCCGCGACGAGGCCGAGATCCGCGGCCACCGGCGCACCTACGTCGGCGCCCAGTCCGGCCGGATCGTCCGGGCCGTCCGCGAGGCCGGTTCGATGAACCCGGTCGTGCTGCTCGACGAGGTCGACAAGGTCGGCTCCGACTACCGGGGCGACCCGACGGCCGCGCTGCTGGAGGTGCTCGACCCGGCGCAGAACCACACCTTCCGCGACCACTACCTGGAGGTCGAGCTCGACCTCAGCGACGTGCTGTTCCTGGCGACCGCCAACGTGCTGGAGGCCATCCCCGGCCCGCTGCTGGACCGCATGGAGATCGTCACGCTCGACGGCTACACCGAGGACGAGAAGGTCGCCATCGCCCGCGACCACCTGCTCCCGCGTCAGCTCGACAAGGCCGGCCTCACCGCCGAGGACGTCACCGTCGAGGAAGACGCGCTGCGCAGGCTGGCGGGCGAATACACCCGGGAGGCCGGAGTCCGGTCCCTGGAGCGCTCGATCGCCAGGGTCCTGCGCAAGGTGACCGCCAACGTCGCGCTCGGCGAGGGCGAGCTGCCCGTGACGGTGGGAGACCTGGTCCCCTACCTCGGCCGCCCGCGCCACGTGCCGGAGTCCTCGCTGCCGGAGTCCCGCCAGCGTACGGCGGTGCCGGGCGTGGCGACCGGCCTCGCGGTCACCGGCGCCGGCGGCGACGTCCTCTACGTGGAGGCGTCGCTGGCCGACCCGGAGACCGGCGACACCGGCCTGACCCTGACCGGCCAGCTCGGCGACGTCATGAAGGAGTCGGCCAGGATCGCCCTGTCCTACCTGCGCTCGCGCGGCGCGGAGCTGGAGCTGCCGGTGGCCTCCCTCAAGGACCGCTCGGTGCACATCCACTTCCCCGCGGGCGCGGTCCCCAAGGACGGCCCGTCCGCCGGCGTCACCCTGACCACGGCCCTGGCCTCGCTGCTGTCGGGCCGTACGGTCAGGAACGACGTGGCCATGACCGGTGAGATCTCCCTCACCGGCCGGGTGCTGCCGATCGGCGGGGTCAAGCAGAAGCTGCTGGCCGCCCACCGGGCGGGCATCACCACCGTGCTGATCCCGGCCCGCAACGAGCCCGACCTGGACGACGTCCCCGAGGCCGTCCGCAACGAGCTCACCATCCACACGGTGAGCGACGTGCGGGAGGTCCTGGAGATCGCGCTCACCCCGGCCAAGGTCGCCGAGCACGCCGCGGCCTGACCCGCCGTCCGCACGGGGCCCGTCCTCTCCGGAGGGCGGGCCCCGTGCTTTCTCCGGAGGGCCTTGCCCGGAGGGCGGGTCCCGGGCCGCCGGACAAGATCAGAATTTACGGCGGTCCCCGGCACGGCGTGATCGAAGTCACATGACCTGTCGGGAATCGGGGGAAGCGGGGCCACGTTGACGCACACGTGAACGTGGCGCATCGTGAACGCATGACCCCGCAGGGCCGGGTCATGTGTTGTGGCATGCGCATGTGTCAGGCCTCTCCCATGCGGGCCATGCGCCGCATGTGCCTCATGCACTGAAAGCCCGCACTCGCCCGTTCCCTTCACGAAGGCCCTGAGAACCATGAGCTGCCCCGCGGACGACCTCGTCCTGCGCCGTCTGAGCCATCTCCCCTTCCATCCCGGCACGCGCTAGCTCTTCCCCCGCTCTGAGATCTTTTCGACGATCCGTTCTGATGGTGGGGAACAGTTGTGATTGATGTGTCGGGCCTGCGTAAGGTCTATCGAGATCGGGACCGTGAGGTGGTCGCCATCGACGGCGTCGACCTCCACGTCCGCGAGGGGGAGATCTTCGGCGTGCTCGGGCAGAGCGGCGCCGGCAAGAGCACCCTGCTGCGCTGCGTGAACCTCCTGGAACGGCCCACCGAGGGCACCGTCACCGTGGCCGGGCAGGAGCTGACCACGCTGGGGCAGGCCGAGCTGCGCAGGGCCCGGCAGCGGATCGGGATGATCCACCAGCATTTCGCGCTGCTGTCCTCCCGCACCGTCGCCGGGAACGTGGCCTTCCCGCTCGAGGTCATGGGGGTCGGGCAGACCGAACGGACCAGGCGGGTCGCCGAGCTGCTGGAGCTGGTCGGACTGGCGGACAAGGCCAAGGCGCATCCCGCGCAGCTGTCCGGCGGGCAGAAGCAGCGGGTCGGCATCGCCCGAGCGCTGGCCGGCAGTCCCTCGGTGCTGCTGTCGGACGAGGCCACCTCGGCGCTCGACCCGGCCACCACGCAGTCGATCCTGGCCCTGCTCAGGAGCCTGAACCGGGAGCTCGGGCTGACCATCCTGCTGATCACGCACGAGATGAACGTCGTCAAGTCGATCTGCGACTCGGCCGCCATCATGCGCAACGGCCTGATCGAGGAGTCCGGGGCCATCCCGGAGCTGATCGCCAGGCCCGGGTCCCGGCTCACCGCGGAGCTGTTCCCCCTCCCCGCGCCGGACCCCGGCACCGTCACGATCACCTTCACCGGACAGGCCGACGAGCCCGTGGTGTCGGAGGTGGTCCGCAAGTTCGACGTGGACGTCAACATCCTCGGCGGGGCGCTGGAGGAGGTGGCCGGCGTCTCCGCCGGACGCCTGCGCCTGCGCCTCACCGGTGACGAGCGTGAGGCCGCCCTCGCCTACCTGTCCGGGCGCGGCCTGCTGGTGGAGGAGAGCCGGTGAGCGGGCGAGTGAGCGGACACGGTGGCGAGGGGCTGCGGCCGACGGAGGGTGACGTATGACGTGGGATGAGATGGCTCCCCTGCTGTGGGAGTCGACCTGGCAGACCGCCCAGATGGTCCTGTGGTCCACGCTGTTCACCGTGCTGATCGGGCTGCCGCTCGGTGTGGCGCTGATCGTCACCGACCGCGACGGCCTGTTCCCGTCCTGGACGCTGAACCGGGTGCTCGGGCTCGTGGTCAACATCGGCCGCTCGCTGCCGTTCATCGTTCTGATGATCGCGGTGATCCCGCTGACCCGGCTGATCGTGGGGACGACCATCGGCACCGTCGCCTCGGTGGTCCCCCTCACCCTCGGCGCCGCGCCGTTCTTCGCCCGGCTGGTGGAGACCGCGCTGCGTGAGGTCGGCCGGGACAAGGTGCAGGCGGCCCAGGCCATGGGGGCCGGCGGGGCCACCATCGTCGGCAAGGTCCTGCTGCCCGAGGCGATGGCCGGCCTGGTCGCGGGGCTCACCGTGACCGTGGTCGCGCTGATCTCCTACTCGGCCATGGCCGGGGCGATCGGCGGCGGCGGGCTGGGCGACCTGGCCATCCGCTACGGCTACCAGCGTTTCGAGACCACGCTGATGGTGGTCACCGTCGTCGTGCTGATCGTCATCGTCCAGCTCGTGCAGACCCTGGGCGACACCGTCGCCCGCCGTCTCGCCCGGCACTGACCCCTTCCCTTCCCCCGGGCCCCGCCACAAGCGGCGGCCTGTGGTCTCCCATGCCCAAAAGGAGTGCATCATGCGTAAGTTCCCTGCGATCGCGTCCGCGATCGTCGCCCTGGCCGTCGCGCTGACGGCCTGCGGCTCGACCGAGCCCACCACCGCCGCGGGCGCCGCGGGCAAGGAGTCGGCGTCGGAGGTGCTCAAGGTCGGCGCGAGCCCCGTCCCGCACGCGCAGATCCTGAAGTTCGTCAAGGACAAGCTCGCCGCCAAGGAGGGCCTGAACCTGGAGATCGTCGAGTTCACCGACTACGTCCAGCCGAACGTGCAGCTCGACGACGGCCAGCTCGACGCCAACTACTTCCAGCACAGGCCCTACCTGGACGACTTCAACGCCTCCAAGGGCACCAAGCTGAGCCTCGTCCAGCCGGTCCACCTGGAGCCGCTGGGCCTCTACTCCAGGAAGGTCACCGACGTCGCCGGGCTGGCTGCGGGCGCGACCGTCGCCGTGCCCAACGACGCCACCAACCTGGGGCGGGCGCTGAAGCTGCTCGCCGACAACGGCCTGGTCACCCTCAAGGAGGGGGTCGGCACCGCGGCCACCGAGCGTGACGTGACCGGCAACCCCAAGAACCTCACGTTCCAGCCGCTGGAGGCCGCCCAGCTTCCCCGCGCGCTGGAGGACGTGGACGCGGCCGTCATCAACGGCAACTACGCGCTGGAGGGCGGTCTCAAGCCGGCCGAGAACGCGCTGGTGCTGGAGAAGGCGGAGGGCAACCCCTACGCCAACGGCCTGGTCGTGGCCGCCGGCGACGAGCAGGACCCGCGCGTGGCGAAGCTGGCCAAGCTGCTCGCCGGCCCCGAGGTGAAGCAGTTCATCGAGCAGACCTACAAGGGGGCCGTCACCCCCGCCGCCTGAGGCCGGTCACCGGGCCGTGGCCCCCGCGCAGCCGGGAGCCACGGCCCCGCCACGCCTTCTCACCGAACACCGAACCGAGTAATGTTCGGTTTCATGCACCCGGGAGCCATCGCCGCAGTCTCGCCGGACAAGCCCGCTGTGATCATGGCGGACTCAGGACGGGTCGTGACCTTCCGCGAGCTGGATGAGGAGTCCAACCGGCTCGCCCACCTCTTCCGCGCCACCGGACTCCGGCCCGGCGACCACGTGGCCTTCATGCTGGAGAACCATCCGCTGTTCCTGGCCGTCGCCTGGGCCGCGCACCGCTCGGGCCTGTACTACACGGCCATCAGCTCGCGGCTGACGCCCGACGAGCTCGCCTACATCGTGGACAACTGCGGGGCGCGGGTGTTCGTCTCCTCCGCCAAGCTGGCGGAGGTCGCCACCTCGATCACCGCCGCGACGCCGAAGGTCGAGCTCAGGCTCATGCTGGACGGCGTCGCCCCCGGCTTCGCCTCCTACGAGGAGGCGGTGGCCTTCCAGCCCGCCACGCCCGTCGAGGACGAGTGCCAGGGCATGGACATGCTCTACTCCTCCGGCACGACCGGCCGGCCCAAGGGTGTCAAACCCACCCTGTCCAGGGCCCCGCTGGACACGCCGGGAGCGCTGCTGCAGCTCATCCAGTTCCTGTTCGCGCCATCGGCCGACAGCGTCTACCTCTCCCCGGCGCCGCTGTACCACGCCGCCCCGCTGCGCTACTGCATGAGCTTCCAGCGCCTGGGCGCGACGCTCGTGGTGATGGAGCGGTTCGACCCCGAGCAGGCGCTCGCGCTGATCGACAAGTACGGGGTCACGCACTCGCAGTGGGTGCCGACCATGTTCATCAAGATGCTCAAGCTGCCGGAGGCGACCCGGGCGCGCTATGACCTCTCGTCGCTGAGGTGCGCGATCCACGCCGCCGCGCCCTGCCCGGTCCCGGTCAAGGAGCGGATGATCGAATGGTGGGGGCCGATCGTCCACGAATACTACGCGGGGACCGAGGGCAACGGTTTCCTCTACGTCGGCCCGGACGACTGGCTCAAGCACAAAGGAACAGTCGGCCGCCCGCTGCTCGGCGTGGTGCACATCTGCGACGAGGACGGCAACGAGCTGCCGCCGCGTGAGCACGGCACGGTCTACTTCTCCGACGGTCCGCGCTTCGTCTACCACGGAGACGAGGAGAAGACGAGATCCGCACAGGACCCGCTGGGCCGGGGCTGGACCACTCTCGGCGACATCGGCTACCTCGACGAGGAGGGTTTCCTCTACCTCACCGACCGCCGCTCCTACATGATCATCTCCGGCGGGGTGAACATCTATCCGCAGGAGGCCGAGAACGTCCTGTCCTTGCATCCGAAGGTGGCGGATGTGGCGGTCTTCGGCGTCCCGGACGAGGAGATGGGCGAGCAGGTCAAGGCCGTCGTCCAGCCGAGCTCCATGGATCTGGCCGGTCCTGGGCTGGAGGCCGAGCTGATCGGTTACTGCCGCTCCCGGCTCGCGCCCTACAAGTGCCCCAAGTCCGTCGACTTCCGTGCGGAACTGCCCCGCCATCCCACGGGAAAGCTCTACAAGCGTCTCCTGCGCGACGAGTACTGGCCCGACGTCCCCTGAGCCCCCGGCCCCTTGCGCCCGGACGGGACGGGGTGGGGCCGGGCGAGGCGGGCGGGCCTGGCGGGGCCCGAGAGACACGCCGCGACGGCGGAGAGCCGGCCACCGGGAGACCGGTCCGCGAAATGTGGTTCCGGATCCGTCTGTCAGGGCAGGCGGTGCCGGACGGGAGGTGCTCCACCCGTCGCGGATCGGTGTCGTCGATCGCCCACCGGAGGGATCTCGGTATGACGCAACCCCAGCCACCCATGTGCAGGACGTGCGGAGCGATGGTGGAACACCCCGGGCGTCACCGTGAATGGCACGAAGCCCTCCAGCGCCTGCTGCCCGGCCTGGAGGCCGAGCTGGAGGCCGTACAGGGCGGCGAGACCGACCACGGCTTCACGTTCTAGACGGGTAGGCCCGGATGGACCTGCTCCCCCGGGCCCGTCCGCGGAGTGATCACCTCGGGATCACGCGGTTTCCGGGCTGTTCGGCCTGCTTTGACCAGCCGCTATAAGCAGGCTGTCAGAGGATTCGAACAACCGAGATCATCCTCTTAACCTGCGCTTACGCGGGCTGAGGCATCGTTTCAGTCACCGGGAGGACCGGTCGCCGCCCGGCAACCCACGGGCGGACGCAGGAGTTGGGGGAAGACATGGATCCGAACAAGAATGAGCAGGACGGCACCCCGGCCGAGACGACCCCCGGCAACGACGGCTGGACTCAGTTCGGCAAGGTGCCACCGCGTGCGGGAGAGTACGCCCCGGGCGGGGATGCCGGGCCGGAGCCGACGCTGATCCACCCGGTGCCGGGACCGTACGCGGCCGAGACGCCGCCCCCGGTCCCCGCGCAGCGGGTCCCGCTCACCGCCGCGCAGAAGCTGGGCGCGGGGCTGGCACTGGCCGCGATGGCCGTCGGCGGCGGGGTGGCGGGGGCCTTCGCCGTGGCCTCCTTCGGCGGCACCACCACCACGATCGGCTCCTCCACCAGCCCGGTCGTCAGCCAGGTCAGCAACGTGACCACGGTCGCCGACGTCGCCAAGGCCGTCCAGCCCGCGGTGGTGTCCATCCAGGTCAAGACCGCCAACGGGGGCGGCGAGGGGTCCGGAGTGGTGCTGTCGGCCGACGGCCTGATCCTGACCAACAACCACGTGGTGGAGGCCGGCGGGCTGGGCCAGGGCGCCCAGGTGAGCGTCAAGTTCAGCGACGGCAAGTCGGCCACCGCCAAGGTCGTCGGCACCGACCCCGCCACCGACCTCGCGGTCATCAGGGCCGAAGGCGTCTCCGGCCTCACCGCGGCCTCGATCGGCGACAGCGACCGGCTCAAGGTGGGCGACTCCGTGCTCGCCATCGGCAGCCCGCTCGGCCTGTCCGGCTCGGTCACCGCCGGGATCGTCAGCGCGCTGAACCGCACGCTGACCGTCGGCGGCCAGCAGCAGCAACAGCTCCCGCCCGGCTGGGGCGGCGGGCAGCAGGGCGGCAGCGCGCCCACCGCCATCGGCGGCGCCATCCAGACCGACGCGGCGATCAACCCGGGCAACTCCGGCGGCGCGCTGGTCAACGCCTCCGGGGAGCTGGTCGGCATCAACACCGCCATCGCCACCAACGGCGGCGAGGGCAACATCGGCGTCGGCTTCGCCATCCCGATCAACACCGCCAAGCAGGTCGCCCAGCAGCTCATCGACAAGGGCAAGGTCACCCACGCCTTCCTCGGCGTGAACCTCGCCCCTGTCACCGGCGACGCGGGCGGAGCCCTGGTCAGCCAGGTGGTCGAGGACAGCCCCGCCGCCCGGGCCGGGATCAAGCAGGGCGACCTGATCACCAAGATCAACGAAACCGTGGTCGAGGACGGCACCACCGTGGTCGGCGCGGTCCGCGGCTTCAAGCCGGGGCAGAAGGTGACCGTCACCTACGTCCGCGACGGCCAGACCCAGACCGCCACTGTGACCCTCGTCGAGAAGGCCGGGGAGTAGTCTTCACAGACGGATGTGCCGCCGGGGTCGCTGCGGACCCGGCGGCACATCCTTTTCGGACCCGGTGGCGTGTCGTGGCGCGGCTCCCGGCTGTCCGGGACTACCGCCGGGCCACCAGTGCCTCCGAGCGCCACAGGTCGCGGTAGTAGCCGGGGGCCTCCACCAGCTCCGCGTGGGTGCCCCGCTGGACCACCGAGCCGTTCTCCAGCACCACGATCTCGTCCACCTGCTCCAGCCCGCGCAGGCGGTGGGTGACCAGCAGCGTCGTGTGGCCGTGGGTGGCGTCCAGCAGGTCGGCCATGAGCGCGTCGGCGGTCTCCTCGTCCAGCGCCTCGGCGGGCTCGTCCAGCAGCAGCACCGGCGGGTCGTTCAGCAGCGCCCGGGCCAGGGCCAGCCGCTGCAACTGCCCCCCGGACACCGTCCGCCCGTCCTCGCCGAGCACGGTGTCCCAGCCGGTCCGCTCCACCCACCGCTCCAGCCGGGCCCGCCGTACGGCCTCCGCCAGCGCGTCCTCGTCGGCCTCCGGGCCGGCCAGCCGCAGGTTGTCCCGCAACGACGCCTGGAACACGTAGGGGTCCTGGGTCAGCCCCGTCATCATCCGCCGGGCGTCGTCGGCCGACAGCTCTCCGATCTCCACCCCGCTCAGCCGGATCGTGCCGGACTCGGGCTCGACCAGGCGCATCAGGGCCGACAGCAGGGTGCTCTTGCCGGCCCCGCTGGGGCCGACCAGGGCGACGCGGCGGCCGGGGGTGAGGGTGAGGCTGACGCCGTTGAGGGCGGGGGCGCGGCCGGGGCCGTGCCGGACCACCAGGTTGTCGACCTCGACGGTCGGCGGGCCGTCGGGGACGGCGACGGGAGCGGCGGGCTCGGTCACGGCGGGCGGGGTCGCGCGGACCTCCCGCAGCCGACGGAGGGCGGCCAGCACCCCGGTCAGCCGCTCTCCGGCCGCGGCCATCGGCAGCACCGGCTCGAACGACACCAGCGAGGTCAGCGCGAGCACCGCCGTGGCGACCGCGCCCGCTCCGGCGTCGCGGGCGACCAGGACGACCGCCAGCACGGTCAGGCCCTGGGTGAGCGCGCCCAGCGCGGTGGCCACCGCGTTCGCCCGGGCCTGCCGGCGCTCCAGCGCGGCCAGCCGGGCGTCGGCCTCGGCGCAGGCCGCCAGCGCCCGGTCGCCGGCCCCGTAGGCGGCCAGGTCGGCCGAGCCGTGCACCAGGTCGGCGACCCGGGCGGCCAGGTCGGCCCGGGCGGGCGCGATCCGCGCCGACCAGCGCCGGGCGGCGGCGGCCGCGCCGGCCGGGATCAGCACCCCGGCCACCACCAGCCCGGCCAGCAGCGTCAGCGCCGCCGCCGGGAGCAGGAACAGCGCGATCACGACCGCGGCCACGCCGGTGACCAGCGCCGCGACCGCCGGCAGCAGGCAGCGGACCAGCAGGTCCTGCGCCGCGTCGGTGTCGTCGACCATCCGGCTGAGCAGGTCGGCTCCCCGGTGGTTCAGCGGACCGGCCGGGACGAGCGCCTCATACAGCCGCTCCCGGGTCGTGGCCTGGGCGCGCAGCGCCACGTCGTGCCCGGTCAGGCGCTCGCCGTAGCGGAAGACGCCCTTGCTCGTCGCGAACGCCCGGACCCCGACGATCGCCACGCTCAGCGCCGCCAGCGGGGGCTGCTCGGCGGCCCTGGTGATCAACCATGCCGCCGACCCGATCAGCCCGAGCCCGGCCAGCTCGGCCGCCGCCCCCGCCCCGGCGGCCAGCGCCAGCCGTCCACCCATCCGCTTCACAGGGACCTCCCGGTCTTCTCCGCAGGAACGGCGCCGCCGGCCGGGCCGGGTCCTCGGGCGGCTGCCCGGTCGGACACCACACGGCCGTCGGAGATCCGGATCACCCGGTCGGCCAGGTCGATCATCGCGGGCCGGTGGGCCACGATCACGGAGGTGCGGCCGTCGGCGAGGTCGCGGGTGGCGGTCACGACCGCGCCCTCACTGCGGCCGTCGAGCCGGGCGGTGGGCTCGTCGAGCAGCAGGACGTCGGTCGACGGGCGGCAGAAGGCGCGGGCGAGCGCGACCCGCTGCCGCTGTCCGGCCGACAGGTCCGCGCCGCGCTCGCCGAGCACCGTGTCGTATCCCTCCGGCAGCGCCCGCACGAACTCGTCGGCGTGCGCGGCCCGTGCCGCCGCCTCGACCTGGCCGGCCGTCGCGCCGGGGGCGCCGAGCCTGATGTTGTCGGCCACCGAGGTGGCGAAAAGATGGGGGCGCTGCGGCACGAACGCCAGCCGCCCGCGCCACCGGTCGAGGTCGGTGAGCTCGACGCCGTCGATCAGGACCCTGCCGGCGGCGGGGGTGACGAAGCCGAGCAGCAGGTGGAGCAGCGTGCTCTTGCCCGCGCCGCTCTCGCCGACCAGCGCGACCCGCTCGCCGGGCGCGATCACCAGCGAGACGTCCTCCAGCGCGGCCTCCTCCCGGCCGGGGTAGCGCACGGTGACGTTCTCCAGCCGGATCTCCGGCGCGGCACCCGGCGCCGCGCCCGGGTCGGTGCCCGCCGCGGACGCCCGCCCGTCCCGCGCCTGCGGCTCCGCCTGCCCGTCCAGTACGGCGAAGGCATGGTCGGCCGCCGCGACCCCCTCCATCGCCGCGTGGAACTTGTTGCCCATGTTGCGCAGCGGCAGGTATGCCTCGGGGGCGAGCAGCAGCACCAGCAGCGCGGTCGACAGGTCGAGCGACCCGGACAGCAGCCGCAGCCCCACCGGCACGGCGACCAGCGCCAGCGACAGCGAGGCGGCCAGCTCCAGCACCAGCGACGACAGGAACGCCACCCGCAGCGTGCGCATCGTCGCGGTGCGGTGGGCGTCGGCGACCTGCCGGATCACTCCGGTCTGGAAGTGGGCCCGGCCGAAGGCGCGCAGCGTGGGCAGGCCCCGGACCACGTCGAGGAAGTGGCCGCCGAGGCGGGCCAGGGCCCGCCACTGCCGTTCGGTGACGGCCTTGGTGTGCATGCCGACCAGCGCGCCGAAGATCGGGATGAGCGGCAGCGTGACCAGCACGATCACCGCGCTGGCCAGGTCGGCGACCGACAGCCGGACGAGCACGGCGATCGGCACGGCTCCCGCGACCGCGACCGACGGGAGGTATCCCGACAGGTAGGGGTCGAGGGCGTCCAGGCCCCGGCCGGTCAGCGTCACCAGCTCGCCGGAGCGGTGCGAGGTCAGCCGGGCCGGGCCCAGCTCCTGCAGCCGCGACAGCAGCCGGTGACGCAGCGCGGACTTCACGCCGGTGGTCGTACGGCCGGCGGCGACGCCCTGCAGCAGGCCCAGCGCCGCCCGGACGCCGACGACCAGCGCCAGCAGGACCAGGGCCGAGGCCGCGAACCGCCCGGACAGCACACCCGCCAGCAGTTCCGCCTGGACCAGGACGAGCAGGCCGGCGACGACCGCGGCGGCCAGGCAGAGGGCGAGGTGACGGCGGACGGCACGTTCGCTCCGGGCGAGCCGTAGGAGATCCTTGTGCATGCGAACCTTTGAAAAGCCTCAGAAGAACGACGGGATCCGATCGGCCGCACGCCGGGGACCGAACGTGTGCCATACCCATACTTGCGCGCCCACCATGAGGGGCGCGAACGGCACAATCATGAAACTCAACACACTTAGCGTCGAGGCGGGCGCGGTGTGCTCCAGCAGCCACGGGGTGAGCGCGGCCAGCAGCGCGGTGACGGGCGCGGCCGCGACGCAGGCCGAGACCAGCAGCGCCCCGCCGCTCCGGCGTGCCCCGGTCACCTGCCCGGGCAGCCGCCAGGAGAGGAAGGTCCAGCCGTGGAAGGCGAACGCCGCGGCGACCAGCAGCCCTCCGCCGAGGCCGGCCAGGCTGAGCGGCGGCCCGGACAGGCCGCCGGCCACCGCGGCCAGCGCCATGCCCCAGCTCAGCGCCAGGCCGTAGGAGCCGGCGCAGATCACCCAGTCCCAGCCCGCCCGCCAGGCGGGGCCGTCGAGGCGGCGGCGGAACCACAGACCGGCGTCGCGCAGGATCCATGAGACGAGCAGGATGACGACCAGCGGGTAGAGGCCGTACAGGACCTCTCCTTCGACCGAGGGGAAGGCGCCGAACAGCACGCCCGCCACGGCCACCAGCCAGACCTCGTTGGCCAGGACGAACGGCGCCATCGCGGCGACGACGCGGTCACGGTCCCGCTGGGTCCTGCCGAGCACGGGCAGCAGCATGCCCAGGCCGATGTCGAAGCCCTCCAGGGCGGAGTAACCGATCAGCAGGAGGGCGAACACGCCCGTCCAGAGGATGTCCATGGTCGTCTCCCTACAGGTTGAGCGCGTGCGGGCGTTCGGCGAGGTCGGCGGGGCCGTCCACGCCGAGGGTGGCGGCGGCGGGCCCGCGCTGGACGGTGCGGGCGATCAGGAGGTAGTCGACGGCCGCGAGCAGGCCGAGCACGCCGATGAAGCCGAGGAAGGAGAGGGTGACCATCCCCTTGGTGAGTCCGGGGGACATCGCGTCGGCGACGGTGAGCCTGCCGTTGATCAGCCACGGCTGGCGGCCGACCTCGCGGGCCAGCCAGCCGAAGATCGCGGTCAGGAAGGGCAGCGGGGTGATGAGCATGAGGATCGACTGCGCCCAGCGCCAGCGCGGCAGCCAGTAAACGGTGGGCAGCAGCACGAACATGACGAAGAGCTGGAGCAGCTGCCCGATCATGATCATCATGCTGAGCCCGGTCCCGGCCAGCGGCTCATCGCTGAACTTGCCCGGCTGGACCTGGGAGATGGCGCCGAACTGGGCGTAGCCGGAGCCGACGGTGACCAGCGAGCCGACGAAGGCGGTGATCACCCCCAGGCGGAGCGACCCCGTGAAGAACTCCCGCTCGGCGGTGCGCTTGAACAGGTGGTAGGCGCTGGCGCCCATCAGCACGGAGCCCCCGACCCACAGGCCCGCGCCGAGCACGTGGGGGAGCGCCATGACCAGGGTGGGGTTGGTCAGCAGGGCGCCGAAGTCGGTCAGCACCAGCCGGCCGCCCCGCTCCACGGCCCCGGCCGGGTTCTGCAGGAACGAGTTGGCCACCATGATCCAGAAGGCGGAGGCGTAGGCGGTCAGCGTCACCAGCCAGATGCACGCCAGGTGGAGCCACTTGGGCAGCCGGTGCCAGCCGAAGATCCACAGTCCCAGGAAGGTGGACTCCAGGAAGAAGGCCACGAGCGTCTCGATGGCCAGCGGCGCGCCGAAGATGTCTCCGGCGTAGTGGGACAGGCCGCTCCAGCCCATGCCGAACTGGAACTCCATCACCAGTCCGGTGACGATGCCGAGCGCGTAGTTGATCACGTAGATCTGGCCCCAGAAGCGGGTCGCCCGCTCGTGGACGGGCCTGCCGGTCACGGCGTGGCGGGTGTGCATGATCGCGACGAGGGGGGCCAGGCCCAGGGTCAGCACGACGAACAGGAAGTGGAGACTCCCCGTCACCGCGAACTGCGTCCGGGCCAGGTCGAGCACGTCCATGGTGTCACCTCCGTTGTTATGTCTGTCTACGCGTAGACACTCTACATGTAGGTCACCTACATGTAGAGTGTCTATAGGAGAGGTAGGGTGACACCGTGAGTGAGCGAAGCGAACGGGCCGGCGGAACGGCGCCCGCGCGCCCGGCACGGGAGGCCGGGTGAACACCGACGCGCTCCGGGGGCACATGGACGCCCTGCTGCTGTCGGTGCTGGAGCACGACCCCCTGCACGGATACGCGATCATCGAGGCGCTGCAGGAGCGCAGCGGCGGCGCGCTGAACGTGCCGACCGGCACCGTCTACCCGGCGCTGCGCCGGCTGGAGCAGGCGGGATACCTGGCCAGCGAGTGGGCCACGGTGGGCGGGCGAAAGCGGCGCACCTACCGGCTGACCTCATCGGGCCGCGCGGCTCTGGCCGGGGAGCGCTCCGCCTGGCGGGAGTTCGCCGGCGTGATCGGCAGTGTCCTGGAGCCGCGTTCTACGCGGTGAGGCGCCGGCGGGCGGTGACGCTGAGGCACCGGCCCGCGCTGTACAGCTGCATGAGCAGGAACGCGTCGCTCACCAGCGCGACGGCCACGCCCGGCGGGTAGCCGGAGAAGCCGACCGGGCCCTGCGAGCCGTACACCAGCGCCATGCTCAGCGTGATCGTGACCGGCAGCATGGCCCAGACGAGCACGGCCAGCGACCGGGTGACGATCCGGGGCCGCCGGATCCGGCGCAGTCCCCGTCCGAGCGCGAGCAGCGCGAGTCCGCCCAGCACGCCGGTGAGCATCTGGAGGATGTCCAGGCCGCGGGCGACCGGAGTGAACCAGCCCGGCCTGACGGCGTGGTCGGTCGCCTCCATGGGGAAGATCTGCCAGATCACGGCCCACATGAGCGCGGTCAGCGGCACGCTGACGAAGAGCAGGGCGGCCAGCCTGCGGCCCGCCGAGACGGCCAGTTCTTCCTGGTAGCCCGGTGCGATCTCGCTGATCGAGCCGAACTCCTCGACCGCGACGCGCTCTGCCTCGGCCCGGTCCAGCCCGCCGTCCTCCAGCGCGTCGGCGGTGTCGAGCAGGCTGTCGCGCGCCTCGGTGACCATGTCGAGCTTCGGTCCCCTGGGGCCTTTGAGAGTGCGGCTGAGCCCGGTCACGTAGTCGTCGATGACTCCGGTGCTCGCCATGTTCTCTCCAGTCGCGTGGTCCCCCTCAGGATAGTCGCCCCCCATCCTGGTGCCGGCGGAAGATCGGCGCATCGGGGACTCCCCTGAGAAGACCCGGAGTCTCGGCTACCCTCCGCCGTGGGCCGCGGGCGGCGCCGTACGGCGGGCGCCGGCCCCCGGGCCCGTCCCGGACCCCGGCGCGGGGCCGCCGAGCAGGGCGGCGACCCTGCGGTCCAGGGCCCGGGCGTACTCCTCGCTCACCAGCGAGCGGCGCACGTTGTCGCGGGCCTCGGCGAAGGAGGGCGCGCCCGGCCGGGCCAGCTTCCCGTAGTGGGCCCGGAGCCGCTCCTCCGACAGCTCCAGCTCTCCGGCGAGCCGCTCGCTCAGCGCGTGGTCGAGCTCGGCGGCGCTCACCTGGGCGTAGGTGTACTCGTCGTACTCCGGCACGCCGGGCAGCGGCCGCCCGGCCCGCCGGGCCGCCTCCCGCCGCCCGTTCTCCAGCGCGAGCGCCCGCTGGAACGCCGCCTCGCTCACCTCGGCGACCAGCCCCGCCTCCCGGGCCCAGATCCGGCGCGTCTTGTCCCGCACAGCCGCCGCCAGCGCCCGCTCTCGCAGCCGGTCGCGGGCCGTGACCCCGGCCCGCGGCCGGTCCCAGAACCCCGGCCCGGCCGGGACGCCGGCGCCGGTGAACTCCGCGATCACCTCGGCCCGCAGCACGTCGGCGGCCCGCAGGACCTCGGCGCCGACCACCGGCTCACCCGCCACCTCCGTCACCGTCTCCCGCGGCGTGAGGCCGAGGACCTGAGCGGGGACGGCGGACGCCGAGAGGCCGGCGGCCCCCGGCGCGCCGGAGACCTGCGGGGAGAGCTGGGAGAGGAGGACCGCCCCGGCCGCCAGCAGGCAGCCGATCACGGCACCCCACACCCGCGGCCGGGCGAGGGGCGAGCGGGCGGCCGGGACGGGCCCTCCCCGCGGCCGGGGGAGGGGAGGGCGGGCGGCCGGGACGGGTCCTCTCATCTCAGGAGGCGATCTTCATGTCGAACACGTGGAGGCCCGCGTCGGCGAGGGGGCTGCCGCCGGGCAGGGTCACGGACGCGACGGTCCGGGCCGGGTCCAGCGGGACGGCGTGGGCGAACACCGACACCCCGGACTCCCGGGTCTGGCCGCTGGCGGGGTTGCGGTGGTCGGTCTGAGTGATGTTGTGATAGGCCGACCGGGCGACCACGACGGTCCCCTCCGGGGCGGTGGCGTCCCAGAAGTCCCCGAAGCGGACGGTCTTGTCCTCCACCGTGCCGTCGGTGTAGGTCACCTTGAAGACACCCGAGCGGACCTTGAAGACGCCGGTGCCGAGCAGGACGAGCCTGCTCCCCCGGCCGGGGAGCTCGATGGTCTGGCCGGCCGCCTTGACGTTGTCCAGCGTGCCGTAGGCGCCGGGATGCCAGGTGAGATCGGCGCCGAAGGCGGTCACGGTCTGCCCCGGACGGAGCCCGGCCGCCTCCAGCCCCTGACCGGAGTAGCTGCGGCCGGAGGTGGACAGGCCGCCGACGTTGGGGTTGCGGTCGGAGCTGACGCCCACGTTGTTGTAGGCGGCCCGCACCGACCCGTGGACCACCGGGCTGACGGCGGGCCCGGAGTAGGCGCCGCGGGAGACGTTCGTGCCGACGGGGTTGCCGAAGTAGTCGCGCCCGCCCACGCCCTCCACGAGGGCCCCGGTGCCGAGCGCGGGGGAGCCGGCCACCAGCCGGTATCCGGAGGCGTCGCCGTACCCGGTGGCGGTGCCGGGGGCGGCCAGGCCGGGATCGGCGGTGATCGCGGCGGCGTCGCCGGCGGGCGCGGTGACGCCGCCGTAGTAGACGTTGGAGTCGTAGGTGACGTTCTGGCCGGTGGGCAGCGTCCCCTGGGCCGCGTGGAAGATGTTGTTGACGATCTTCGTGCCCGCCGACGGGCCGCTGGGCACCGCGACGTTCAGCTTCTCGCTCGCGCAGAAGAAGGTGTTGTTGTGGATCCACAGCGGGCTGCTGTTGTCCCCGGCCGCGTTGCCGGCGATGCGGCAGTCGTCCTGGGCGATGTTGAAGCGCAGGATCGCCGTCGCCCGGTAGTTCGGGAACTCGGTGCAGCTCTGGCAGCCGAGGTAGAAGCCGCCGGCGTTGGCGTGGGAGAAGTTGTACTGGTAGACGCAGGTGCCCTTGATCCCGCCGTCGCAGTCCCAGGCCGTGGAGTCGAAGATGGTCGGCCGCTGCCGGGTGACCTCGTTGTACTGGAAGACCGGGTCGACGGAGTTGATCGGCCACATCCCGGCGAAGTTGCCGTTGACGTAGGGGTATTTGCCGCCGCCGCCGTCGTCGAACAGGTTGTGCTCCACCAGTGGGCGGTCGGCGGCGTGCACGACGATGCCGTCGCCGCCGACGCTGCGGATGGTGTTGCGGGCGATGTAGACGTTCCTGTGGTAGTCGGTGCCCTTGCGGCTGATCTTGATTCCGCCGCCGCCGGTGTCGTGGACGTGGTTGCCGGTGATGGTGATGCCGTCGATGTAGCCGACCTTGCCCTCGGGCAGGGCCTGGACGCTGATGCCGGCCGAGTAGGCGAACCAGCCGGAGTTGGCGCCGGTCTTGTCACCCCAGCCGGCGACGTCGGAGATCTCCAGGTCGCGCAGGACCAGCCCGGCCTTGGGCTCGAACGTCGTGGAGTTGTACTGGACGCCGGTCCGCTTGGCCGTGGTGGCGGCGGGGTTGGTGATGTGCAGCTTCTCGATGGTGATGTGGCTGTTGTCGACGAGGTGGACGGTCCATTCGCCGCCGTCGCCCTGGATGATCGGCTTGGGGCCCTCGCCGTAGGAGGTGAAGGTGATCGGCCGGCCGGGAGCGCCGGATCCCACCGGCTCCAGGCGGCCGGCGCAGACGGTGCCGGCCCTGAATCTCACCTTGTCCTTGGCCTGCAGCCGGAGGGCGTTGACCTCCGCCAGGCTGGTCAGCGGCTCGGCGGCGGCGCGTCCCGAGCCGCCGGGCGGCGCAGTGCAGTCCACGAAGAAGTTGCGGGCCGCGGCCGCGGCCTGTGCGGGTGGCGCGAGTGCGCCGGCGCAGGCCAGGGCCACCGCGGCGATCACGGTCGGACGGAGTAACCGCATTCGACTGCTCCTTTTCGGTTGGGGGGAGACCAGAAGGCAGGCAGGACCTCGGTCCGGGGGACCAGGGGAGATCGGGGGAGAGCAGGGGGCAGGGGGTCAGGCGGAGCGGGTGAGCGCCTCCGGGACCACGCCGTAGCGGAACGGCAGGCCGTGGGCGTAGCGCTCCAGCTCCTCGAGCGCCACGTCGGCCATGCGGCGCAGCTCGCCGCCGAGCGAGCCCGCGATGTGCGGGGTGAGCAGCACGTTGGGCAGGTCGTAGAGCGGTGAGGAGGCGGGCGGCACCTCGGGCTCGGTCACGTCGATGACCGCGTGCAGCCGCCCGGACAGCAGCTCGCCGGTCAGGGCGGCCTGGTCGACCAGCGCGCCCCGGGCGGTGTTGATCAGCGTGGCGCCGTCGCGCATCAGCGCCAGGCGGCGGCCGTCGATCATGTGGCGGGTCGAGGGCAGGTCGGGGGCGTGCAGGCTCACCACGTCGCTCCCGGCGACCAGCTCGTCCAGCTCGACGGACCGCACGCCCAGCCGGGCCGCCTCGGCGGCGTCCAGATAGGGGTCGCTGACCAGGACGTCGAGGTCGAACGGCCGGAGCAGCTCGATCACCCGGCGGCCGATCGTGGAGGCACCGACGATCCCGACCGTGCGGCGGTAGTTGCCGAAGCCCGGGAAGCGCCGGTCCCAGTCGAGCGCGGCACGGTCGCGCCGGTAGAGGTGGGCGATCTCCAGCACGCGTTTGCCCGCGAACAGGATCGCGGCGAGGGTGAACTCCGCGACGGGCAGCGCGTTGGCGATCGCCGCCGAGGAGACGCGCAGGCCACGCTCCCAGCAGGCGTCGGTGATGTGGTGCTTGACCGAGCCGGCGGCGTGCACGACGGCCCGCAGCCGCGGCGCGCCGGCGAGCACCTCGGCGGTCAGGGGCGGGCAGCCCCAGCAGGTGTAGAGGACCTCGGCCCCGGCCAGCGCGCTGCGCGCCTCGGGCGCGGTGAAGTCGGTGACCACCAGCGAGGTGTCCACCTCGGCCAGCTCCGCCAGGCGCCGCCGTACCGGACCGTCCAGCAGCCGCGCGGCGACGTCCGCGGACATCGCGACGGCGGCCCGCGGCCGACGAGACATCGATCCCCCCGATGTTGTGATCACTTGATGCTGCCCGCCGTCATGCCCGCCCGCCAGAAACGCTGCAGGAAGACGAACACGACCAGCAGCGGGACCACCGACAGCAGCGAGCCGGTGATCACCAGTGTGTGGAACTCGGGGAAGGCGGTCCCCTGGTTGTTCCACGAGAACAGGCCCAGGCTGAGCGGGAACAGGTTGTGGTCGGAGAGCATCACCAGCGGCAGGAAGAAGTTGTTCCACACCGACGTGAACTGGAACAGGAAGATCGTCACGAAGGCGGGCTTCAGCATGGGCAGCGCGATCGAGACGAAGGTGCGCAGGTCGCCCGCGCCGTCGGACCGGGCGGCCTCCAGCACCTCGCCGGGCACGTAGCCGGAGGAGAGCACCCGGGCGAGATAGACGCCGAAGGGGTTGACCAGGACCGGGACGAACACCGCCCAGAAGGTGTTGACCACACCCACCTTGGAGGCCAGGAGATACAGCGGCAGGGCGGTGGCGGTGCCGGGCACCAGGACGCCGAGCAGCACGGCGCCGAACAGCTTCTCCTTGCCGCGGAAGCCGTACTTGTCGAAGCAGTAACCCGCCATCACGCTGATGAGCGTGCCGAGCAGGGCCCCGCCGCCCGCGTACAGGACGCTGTTGAGATACCAGCGGAAGAAGATCCCGCCACCCTCCTCCGCGACGGCGGAGAGGTTCGCGCCGAGGTTGAAGTCGGCGAAGGCGAACCCCGGGCTGGAGTAGAGGTCGTTCAGGGTCTTGGTCGAGGCGAACAGCAGCCAGGTGAGCGGCAGCAGCGTGTAGACCGTCGCGACGGCCAGCAGGACGTTGACGACGCCCCGGGACAGGGAGGCGGGCCTGCTCACGCGCCCCTCCTCGCGCCGAACCGGGTGACCGCGTAGGACAGGCCGGCGGCGAGGGCGGCCAGCAGCAGCGAGGCGGCGGCGGCCTGGCCGTAGTCGTTCTTGGAGAACGCCTCGGTGTAGGCGAACATGTTGGGGGTCCAGGTGCTGACCACGCCGGCGCTGGCGTCGGCCAGGATCATCGGCTCGGTGAACAGCTGGAGCGACCCGATGATCGTGAACAGCATCGTCATCACGACCGCGCCCCGGATCATCGGGAGCTTGACGCGCAGCGCCGTGCGGACCGGCCCGGCGCCGTCGACCGTGGAGGCCTCGATCACCTCGCGCGGGATGGCCTGCAGCGCGGCGAAATAAATGATCATGTTGTAGCCGATCCACTCCCACAGCGCGATGTTGACCACCGAGCCCAGGACCTTGTCGGAGGACAGGAAGTCCCACCGGATCCCGCCGGACTCCAGCGCGCCGACGACGGGGCTGACGCCCGGCAGGTAGAGATACATCCAGATGAGCGCGGCGATGATGCCCGGCACGACGTGCGGCAGGAAGAGCACGAGCTGGAAGAACCGGCGGACGCGGGCGAGGCCGGAGTCCAGCAGCAGGGCCAGCAGCAGCGCGCCGCCGATCATCAGCGGGATGTACAGCGCGCAGTAGCCGGCGATGACCGCGAAGCCGTCGCGGAAGGCCGGGTCGGCGAGGGTGTCGAGGTAGTTGTCCAGCCCGGCGAAGACGGTCTGCGAACCGCCGAACCCGAGCCCCGAGGACTTCTCGCTGAACAGGCTGAGCCAGACCGCGTACCCCAGCGGCGCGACCAGCACCGCCGCGAACAGCACGAAGAAGGGCGCCAGGAACAGCGTGATCGCCCCGCGCCGCCGCCGGGCCTCGCGTTTCAGGGACCCCTGGCCGGTACGGCCGCCGCCGGCCGGCCCGGCGGCCGGCCGGTCGAGGGTGGTGAGGGAGGACATCGTGCCCCTTCCCGCCTTTCTCAAGGTCTCCCGGAGGTGAGCCTGTGGTGGAGTGCGTCTTCTACGGGTGCCCGGGCCGCGCCTCGCGGGGAGGCCCCGCGAGGCGCCGGCGGGCGGGTCAGCCCGCCACGTTCAGGCCGCGGCCCTTCAGCTCGGCGAGCGTCGCGCCCTGCGCCGCGTCGAGGGCCTGCGGCAGCGTGGTGCCGCCGCTGGGCACCTTGCCCATCTGGTCCTTCAGCGAGGTGAACACCTGGGTCATGCTCGGGCCCCAGGTCCAGCCGGGCTGGATGGTCTTGTAGGACTCCGCGAACAGCGCGTAGATGTCCTGGCCGCCGTAGTAGGCGGTGTCGAAGCTCTTGGCCGCCACCGGCACCAGGTCGGGCGCGGCGGGGAAGCCGCTGGAGGTGCCGGAGGCCAGGCGGGAGGTCCAGGCCGCCTCGGAGGTGGTCAGCCACTTGATGACCTCGGCCGCCGCCTTGAGCTTCTTGGTGCCCTTGCCGGCCACGAAGCTGGTGCCGCCGAGCATGCCGCTGGCGGGGGTGCCCCAGTGCGGGACGGGTGCGACGGCCCACTTGCCGGACTGCCCGGCGTGGTTGCCCTTCATGACGCCCGCGCCCCAGGAGGCGCCGACGTAGCCGACGGTCTCGCCGCTCTCCAGCGAGGCGTTCCACTCCTGGCTGAAGGCGCCGTGGGAGTGGACCAGCCCGTCCTTGACCAGGCCCTGCCAGTATTCGGCGACCTTCTTGCCGGCCGCGTCGTCGACCGCGACCTTCCAGGCGTCGCCTTCGGTGCCGAACCACCTGGCGCCCGCCTGCCAGGCGAGCGCGGCCAGGACCGGTCCGTCGTCGGGGAAGAACGTCGCGATGCGCGCCTTCTTGTCGGCCTTCTTGACCTTCTCCGCGGCGGCGCGGAACTCCTCCCAGGTCGTGGGGGCCTCGATGCCCCACTTCTCGAACAGGTCCTTGCGGTAGTAGAAGACCTGCGGGGCGGCGTCCATCGGCAGCGCCCAGGTCTTGCCGCCGAGCTCGACCGTGCTGAGCACGTTCGCCGGATACTTGGCCTTGACGTCGGCGACCTCGGCGGAGATGTCCTCCACGGCGCCCTGGTTGACGAAGTCGGGCAGCTGCGCGTACTCGATCGACATGATGTCGGGGGCGTTGGCCGCCTTGACGGCGTTGGAGAACTTGGCGTAGCCGCCGGCCACCCCGGAGGGGATCTCCTCAAACTTGATCTTGATGGCGGTGTGGCTCCTGTTGAACTCGTCCACGACATCCTTGGTGCCCTTGGCCCAGCCCCAGAAGGTCACCTCGGTGACGGCCTGCGCGGCGTCGCCGGAGGTCGCCCTGCCCGCCTCGCCCCCGCTCGCGCAGGCGGTCAGCAGCGCGACCGAGGCCAGCAGGCCGGCGAGTCCGGCTGTGGCCCGAGACGTCTTACGCTCCATCGGATCGCTCCTCATGTTCATTCGATCGATAGGACATCATTCGTTCATCGATGAACGGATTTCTAGAGGAAGCGTTCAATTGATCAGTAACGAAATGATTGCGTAACACTACGACACGGGCGAAAGTGCATAAACCGGTCAGATCATCCTAGAGTCCCACAGGACTCGCGCAGGCGGAGGTGGGGGAGCAGGTCCAGGTGGTGGCGCGGCCGCTCCTCGCCCTCGGTCACCCGGGCCACGAGGAGCTCCACCGCGGCCCGGCCGACGGCGTGCTTGGGCGGGGCCACCGCGGTCAGCGGGGGGTCGGCGAGCGCCGCGACCTCGTCGTCGTAGGCCACCACGGAGACGTCGCCGGGCAGGCGGAGCCCGCTCGACCTGAGCTTCTGCACCAGGACGAGCGCGTCCTGGTCGTTGTGGACGACGACGGCCGTGGCGCCGCCCTCCAGGATCGTGGCGACCGCCGGGTCGATGGAGGCGCCGAAGGCCTCGGGGTCGTGCTCGAAGGCGAGCGTCTCGATCATCGGCGGCCCGCCCAGCAGGCCGAGCGAGCGCAGCCCCGACTGGTAGCCGGCCCGCACCCGCGGGGTGGTGGGACTGTCGCGCCTGGCCACGAAGAGGATGTCCCGGTGGCCGAGGGCGGCCAGGTGGCGGACGGCCAGGTAGCCGCCGTGGGCGTGGTCGGTCGCGACGTGGTCCAGGTGCTCCAGACCGCTGCCGAGGGCGGCCACCCGCTCCACCAGCACGGCCGGCACGTCCAGGTCGGCGAGCCAGGTGAGGTTCTGCTCGGGGGCGTCCAGCGCCCGGCACGGGGTGACGAGCAGCCCGTCCACCCCGCCGGCGAGCAGCTGCTCCACCTGGGCGCGCTCCTCGGCCGGCTCGTAGCGCGAGATGCCGAGCACCAGCCTGGCCCCCAGCCGCGCGGCGGCCGCCCTGGCCCCCCTGATCACCTCGGGGTAGTAGTAGGTGGCGGAGGGGACCAGCATGCCCAGCGTGAGGGACTCGCCCGCCCCCTGTGGGGTGGAGCCCCCGGCGCGGGGGACGGCCTGCGTGCCGTCCGGCGCCCCGGCGCCCGCGCCGTCGGCCCTCTGGGGCCTGGCGTGGCCGCGGGGCGGGGCGACGCCGCCGTGCACCCGCGTGACCAGGCCCTGATCCTCCAAGTCGGCCACGTCCCGCCGCACGGTGACCGGCGAGACGCCGAGCCGGTCGGCCAGCTCGGCCAGCCGGACGAGTCCCCGCGCCCGGACCTCGCGCAGGATGAGGTCGTGCCGCTCCGTGGCCAGCATGGGGTGTCTCCTTCGTAACCGGTGTGATCCCGGATCCAGCCTAATGGCCCGCGTTCGTTTCTGCACGTTTTCGATCGTTCGATCATTTCATGCTTGACTGGGACCGGATGAGCGTCCTAGCGTCACTGCCGGACAGCAGACCATTTTTCCGGAGGTTTCCGTAGATGACCATGCCGCTCCCTCCGGAAGACCGGGTGCTCAGCCCCCATACCGGATGGACCCGCGCCCATTGGGAGGCGGTCGCCGACGGCCTCCTCGCCGGGGTCGGTCCCCACTTCTCCCCGGCGAGGGCCCAGATCAGGCTCCCCGGGCGGGCGAGCTGGTCGGACTGCGACGGCCTGGAGGGCTTCGCCCGCACGTTCCTGCTCGCGGCCTTCCGGGTGGCGGGCGGGGGAGACCCCGCGCTGCTGGCGCCCTACGGCGAGGGCATGGCGGCCGGTGCCGACCCCGGGCACGCGGAGGCCTGGCGGCCGATAGCCGACCGGACCCAGCCCATGGTCGAGGCGGCCTCGATCGCCATCGGGCTCCAGCTCACCCGGGAGCACCTGTGGGAGCGGCTCTCCCCGGGCGTGCGGGACTCGGTGGCCGGGTGGCTCGGCGGCGCGCTGCGGCACGCGCCGGTGGACAACAACTGGTGGCTGTTCCCCGTCGCCGTCGGGGACTTCCTGCGCTCGGCGGGCCGGGACGAGGAGGCGGCCGGCGCGGCCGTCGAGCGCGGCCTGGCCAGGATCGAGCGGTGGTATCTCGGCGACGGCTGGTACACCGACGGCCCCGCCCGCAACCTCGACCACTACAACGGCTGGGCCATGCACCTCTACCCCGCCCTGCACGTCTGGCTGACCGGGGCCCCCGCCGAGCCGTACGGCTCGCGCCTGCGGGAGTTCCTGTCCGGGTACGGCAGCGCCTTCGACGTCAACGGCTCCCCCGTCTACCAGGGCCGCTCCGTCACCTACCGGTTCGCCGCCGCCGCCCCGCTCTGGCTCGGCGCGATGCTCGGCGTCTCCCCGCTGACCCCCGGTGCCACCCGCCGCCTGGCCAGCGGGGCCCTGCGCCACTTCCTCGACAACGGCGCGCTCACCGACGGCCTGCTCTCCCTGGGCTGGCACGGCCCGCACGGGCCCTCCCTGCAGGACTACTCCGGCTCCGCCTCGCCGTACTGGGCCGCCAAGGGGTTCGCCGGCCTGCTGCTGCCGGCCGACCATCCGGTCTGGACGGCGGTGGAGGAGCCCGGCCCGGGCGACGGCGCGGCCGGCCTGCCCGGCCCCGGCCTGCTGGTCCACCGGCACGGCGGTGTCGTCCGGCTGGTCAACCACGGCACCGACCACCAGCCCCTCGACGGTGACGCGCTCCCCGACGACCCCCTCTACGCCCGCTCCGCCTACTCCACCCGGACCGGCCCCAGCCTCGACGTGCCCGACAACCACGTCGGCCTCGTCCTCGACGGCCGGATCACCTCCCGCGGCCGTCTCACCCCGCTGGGCGCCGGACCGGACTGGGCCGCCTCCTCCCACCGCCCCGCCCCCGGCGCCCTGATCGAGTCGCTGAGCGTCGTCCACGGCCCGGTCGAGGCCCGCGTCCACCGCGTC
Source organism: Streptosporangium sp. NPDC048886 (assembly GCF_055586905.1). Taxonomy (NCBI): domain Bacteria; kingdom Bacillati; phylum Actinomycetota; class Actinomycetes; order Streptosporangiales; family Streptosporangiaceae; genus Streptosporangium; species Streptosporangium sp. NPDC048886. Next base: position 30,037 of record NZ_JBVJHH010000047.1, on the reverse strand, counting down.
ACCGCCCCAGCCGGGACCCCCGTCCGCCAGACCGGCTGGGCCGTGGTCCCCGGCGACGGCCTGACCAGCGCCCTGCTCGGCGTCGCCGGTTTCGCCGAGGCCGAGCCCCTCGTCTCGCCCGCCGGCACCGTCTTCGGCGCCCCGGCCCGCATCCCCGTGCTGGAGGCCGTGACCTCCGGCGAGAGCGCCATCCTCGCGTGCGCGGCGGTCCTCGGCCCGGACCCGGTGGGGGAGGGGGCCGCACCCGTCCTGGACGTGCGCGCCGACCACGCCACCCTGACCTGGCCCGACGGCGCCGTCCACCGCATCGCCCTGTCGCCCTCCCTGGCGGTCGTCCCCTCCTGAGGCCGTCCCGGAGGCGGCGCGGCCGCCGACGGCCGCTCGCCGTGGGAACGGCTCAGGGCGACAGGTGGATCGACGGGGAGGGCGCCCGGGGAGCGGCCGGGCGGCGGGCGGCGTGAGAGGCGGAGCTCATCAGGAGGCTCGCCGCGGTGAGGGCCACGACCAGGGCCGACCATCCCAGGACGCGGCCCATCCGCAGGCCGTACCCGCACAGGATCCAGTAGAGCGACAGCAGCCAGCGGCCGGAGGAGCGGCTGGTGGCCCGGCGCATCTCCATCGCGCCGAAGGCGAAGTCGGCGGCGGTGGCCTTGTCGTCGACCCCGGTACGGAGCCTGGAGTAGAGGACGGCCAGGCGGTGCGGGGCCGGCGGGTCGGCGTCGGGCCCCGACCGGCCGCGCCAGTCGTGCTCGTCGACGCCGGGCCCCGACCAGCCGCGCCAGTCGTGCTCGTCGGCGAGGGTGCGCCGCCGGGTCCACCAGCGCAGCGGCGGCCAGCGCAGCGCGAACCGCACGCCGCGCGGGGTGGTGGCGAACGCGCAGCCGGTCAGCCGGAGCCGCTCGGGATGGCGGATCCCGGTGAAGCCGCAGACGCTGAGGTCCACGCAGGTCAGCTCCAGTTCCTCGGAGTCCACCCCGCGCAGCGAGGTCACCCGCGCCGCGCCCCGCCCGCTGACCGTGGCGGGGCCGCGCAGCGCCGCGTCCTCCAGGTCGGCGTCCGCGCCGTCGAGGCGCACGGTCAGCCTGCCGGTCACCCGCAGCCGCCGCAGGTCCACCGCGCAGTCGCGGGCCGCCACGTCGAGACCGCTGCCCGCCCACGCCCCGGCGAGGCTCAGCCGGCGGCCGACCGCGGCCGGGGTCAGGGAGCAGCCCGCCCAGAACCGTGCCGCGTCGAATCCGGCGAGCCCGCCGAACTCGGCCCTGCGGAAGGAGGCCGCACGGCCGAACCGGCATCCCCGGAAGGTCGCGTCACCGGTGAACCGGGTGCCGTCGAAGGTGGCGAAGCCGTGGAACTCCGCGCTCTCGAAGGAGACGGTCCGCCCGAAGCGGGCCGCGCCGAACAGCGCGTCCCGGCCGGCGGAGACCCGGTCGAAGGCGGCGTGCCCGAGGACGCTCACACCGTGCAGGGACAGCTCCCGGGAGAAGCGGACCTCCCGGAAGGAGACGTTCCCCGCGAAACGCGCGTCGAGGAACGAGGCGAGCCGGTGGAAGCGGGCGTGGTCGAAGGAGACGTCCCCGCCGAACACGACGCCGCCGAACCTGACCTCCTCGGGGAAGATCGCCCGATCGAACCTGGCCCGGCCCAGGCGGCCGTGCGCGGCGGCCAGGATCCGCTCCAGCAACTGCCCGCCGACGGTGGTGCCCCGCAGGTCGATCGCGGAGCCGGGGGACAGGCCCCGGATGACCTCGTCGAGCTCGCCGCCGTCGAGGTGGGCCAGGCACCGCCCGTACGGCTGCCGCGCCGAACCGGCACATTTCGGGAAGGCAGCGCAGGTCACCCAGCCCACGTCGAGAGTCGTCATGAACGAGTGATACCCACAGACGGCCGCGAAGCGAGATCTAGGTCAAGGCAAGCCATAACTGATGCCGTCCGATCGACATGAAGTGTCAAGATTTACCGATTTCATCCTCTATCCACTTATAGGTAAGTGTCCGCCGTTCCATGGAGCTCTACGCTCCCGGTCATGCGTGCTTTATCCAGGGCGTCCGCCGCCCTCGTGGCCCTCGGAGTCGCCGCCGCCGGCGTTACGGCCCTCACCTCAGCCCCCGCCCTGGCCGGGCCGGGCACCGTCGTCATCAGCCAGGTCTACGGCGGTGGCGGCAACAGCGGCGCGCCGCTCGCCAACGACTTCGTCGAGCTGTTCAACCGCGCCTCCACCCCCGTCGCGCTGGACGGGTGGTCGCTCCAGTACGGCAGCGCCACCGGGACCGGCAACTTCGGCGCCAACCCGGTCGTGCCCCTGTCCGGCACGCTGGCACCCGGCCAGTACCACCTGGTGCAGCTGGCCGGCGGCGCCAACGGAGCCCCGCTGCCCGCGCCGGACAGCACCGGCGCCATCAACATGAGCGGCACCGCGGGCAAGGTCGTCCTGGTCCGCTCGGCCGAGGGACTGGCCTGCAACGGCGGCTCCACCCCCTGTACGGCGGAGCAGACGGCGCTGATCGCCGACCTCGTCGGATACGGCACCGCGAACTACTTCGAGGGCACCGCCGCCCCGGCCCTCTCCGGCACCACGGCCGGGCTGCGCAAGGACCACGGCTGCGCCGACACCGACGTCAACGGCGCGGACGTGGAGGCCGCGGCCCCCGCGCCGCGCAACCGGGCCACCACCCCGGCGCCCTGCGGCGACGTCGAGCCCACCCCCACCCCGACGCCCACCGTGGAGCCGACGCCCACCGTGGAGCCGACGCCCACGCCCACGCCGACCCCCACGTCACCGGGGGACCCGTGTGAGACCCCGGCCACCCACCAGATCGCCCAGGTGCAGGGCGGCGGTGACGTCAGCCCGCTGGCCGGCCAGACCGTCCGCGTCGAGGGTGTCGTGACCGGCGACTTCCAGGGGACGGACCAGCTCAGCGGGTTCTTCTTCCAGGACCCGACCCCGGACGCCGACCCGGCCACCTCCGAGGGCCTGTTCGCCTTCGCCCGCAGCTCGTTCAAGGACGTCAAGGCCGGCGACCGGGTACTGGTCACCGGCAAGGTCGTCGAGTTCAACGGCTGGACGGAGCTGTCGCCGGTCACCGCTGTGGACGTCTGCGGCGCCGGCACCGTCCCCCCGGCGCGGCAGAGCCTGCCCCGCGCCGAGGGCGCGACCTTCGAGCCGGTCGAGAGCATGCTCGTCACCTTCCCCGAGCCGCTCACCGTCAGCGACCACTACAACCTGGGCCGCTACGGGGAGCTCACCCTCTCCTCCGAGGGCCGCGTCTTCCAGCCCACCGACCGCTCCGGCGTGGACGCCGCCCGGAACGCGCGCCGCAGCCTGCTCGTGGACGACGGCTCGACCAGGGAGAACCCCGCTGTCATCCCCCACACCGACCCGCGCACCGTCCGGCTGGGCGACACCGCCTTCGGCGTCACCGGCGTGCTGGGGTACGGCTTCGGCAAGTATCGGCTCCAGCCGACCAGGCCGGTCGACTTCCTGCGGACCAACCCCCGCCTGTCCGCCCCGTTCCCGGTGCTCGGCAACGTCAAGGTGGCCAGCTTCAACACCCTCAACTGGTTCACCACCCTGGGCTCGCGCGGCGCGAGCAACCCCGCCGAGCAGCAGCGCCAGCTCGCCAAGCTGGTCGCCGCGCTCAAGGGCATGAACGCCGACGTCGTCGGCCTGATGGAGGTCCAGAACAACGGCCAGACCGCGGTCCAGGCCCTGGTCGACGCGCTCAACGCCGAGGTGGGCGCGGGCACCTACGCGGCGCTCGCCCACCCCTATCCCGGCACGGACCTGATCCACGTGGCGATGATCTACAAGCCCGGCAGGCTCCAGCTCGTCGGGGCCGCCCAGTCGTCCACCGACCCGGTCTTCCGGCGGCCCCCGTTGATCCAGACCTTCCGCCGGGTCCAGGGCGGCCAGCCGTTCACGATGATCGTCAACCACTACAAGTCGAAGGGCTGCGACGCCGACGCCACCGGCCCCGACGCCGACCAGGGCGACGGCCAGAGCTGCTACAACGGTGAGCGGGTCCGCCAGGCGGAGGCGACGCTGGGCCTGATCGACAGCCTCGAGCTGCCCAACCCGCTGGTGCTGGGCGACCTCAACGCCTACGGCGAGGAGGACCCGATCGACACCCTGGAGGCCGGCGGCCTGACCAGCGTGACCAAGAAGTTCGTCCCCGCGCCGCTGCGCTACAGCTACCTCTTCGACGGCCAGAGCGGCGAGCTGGACCACGCCATGGCCGGCGCGGACCTGCTCAAGCGGGTGACCAGCGCGACGATCTGGCACATCAACTCCGACGAGAGCCGGATCCTCGACTACAACACCGAGTACAACCCGCCGGGTCTCTACCGGCCCGACGCGTTCCGCTCCTCCGACCACGACCCCGTGGTCATCGGGCTGACCCTGCCGGGGGGCAGGGGCTGACCTGGGGACTCATCCGGCGCGGGCCGGCGGCCTCGGGGCCGCCGGCCCGGCTTTCTTCCGGGTTCCGGGTTGGACGGTATGGTTTGGGCGTTCTGTAACTCCTGGTACTTGTGGGGCACGGGTGACTTCGGGGCCGGCCGGTGGGCAGTATCCGCCACAACCTCAGTGGCAGCAGCCACCGCAGCAATCTCAGTGGCAGCAGCCACCGCCATACCAGCCGCAGTGGCAGCAGCAGCCGCCACCTCCGCCGTCCCCCCCGCCCCGGCGTCGCAGGACCGGGCTCTGGATCACCCTCGGAGTCCTCGCCGTGGTGCTGACCGTGGGGGCCGGGACCGTGGTGGGGCTGGTGCTGAACTCGGACAAACGCCCCGATCCGTTCGGGGAGGAGGCGGTCGCCGCCGACCCGAACTCGGTGGTGGTGACCAAGAAAGACCTGCAGGAGCTCCTGCGGGGGCACACCGAAGCGCTGAACGCCGGGGACCTCAAGGCGTACACGGCGATCTTCGAGAGCAAGACCGCGGGGCTGATCCAGCAGCAGACCAGGGTCTTCAACAATCTGCGCAAGCTGCCGCTCACCCAGATGTCCTACCAGACCCTGCAGCAGCAGGGGCGCACGCAGGACAGCTTCGGCCGCGGGGTGACCTTCACCCTCGACGTCGCCTTCGTCCACCAGTTCGAGGGGGTCGACCTGCGCCCGGTCTCGGAGTGGTACCGCTGGACCATCACCAAGAGCGGAGTCGACGCCCCGCTCAGGGTCACCAAGGTCGGCGGGGCACCGGCGCCGCTGGGCGAGTCCAAGACCGTCTACTACCCGGGACCATGGGACATCTGGCCGAGCGTCGCGGTCGTCAAGACCGAGCGCGCCATCGTGCTGGCCCACCCGTCCATGGCCGCCCAGGCGGAGAGGATCGCCCCGATCGCCGAGCGGGCGGCGGTGAACGACCTGAACTTCGTGGCGGAGAACGGCCAGCGGGGCGAGGCGGTGCCCAAGGGCTTCGTGGTCGCGCTGGCCAAGGGCAAGGGGCAGCTCGGCAACCTGTTCCGCCAGACGAAGGCCACCGAGGCCGGGGTCTCCATCCCGATGCCCACCTGGAGCAGGTCCGCGACCGGGGTGAAGATCGGCGCGAGCCGGGTCGTGATGGACACCACCTCACCGTTCTTCGACACCTCCGAGGGCATCGCGGAGATCTTCCGGCACGAGTTCGCGCACTCGGCGATGGCCAGCCTCGACAGCGGCAAATTCGACCTGCTGGGACTCGACAACTGGGTCGTCGAGGGGTTCGCCGAGTACGTCGCCAACCGCGGCAGCGCCATCAGCGCCAACATCCGCTACGACCAGGGCCGCGCCTACCTGGCCGGGCAGCTCCCCGAGCCGTTCAGGGGCAGGATCCCGAACAACATCTTCTGGGACGTGCAGGGCATGACCGGCGTCAACTACCTGATGGGGCACCTGGCGATGCGGCTGATCGAGGAGAGGTACGGCGAGCGGAAGCTGGTCGACTTCGTCGCCGCGCACTACCGGGGTGACGAGAGCGCAGATGCCCTGCGGAAGGTCCTGGGCGTCAGCGAGGCCCAGTTCCAGAGGCAATGGGCGGACTACGTCCGGGCCCAGCTCGGCTGATCGGGGAAGAGACGAGATGACAGACCCGCACAACCTCCCTCCCCAGGGATATCCCCAGCCCCACCAGGCGCCGCCGGGGCCGCAGCCCCATCCGCAGGCGGGACAGCCGTACCCGCCGGGGCCGCAGCCGTATCCGCAGGGTCAGCAGCCGTACCCGCAGGCGGGCCAGCCCTACCCGCAGGGATCCCAGCCGTACCCGCAGGGTCAGCAGCCGTACCCGCAGGGGGCGCCTGGGCAGCAGCCGTACCCGCAGGCGGGCCAGCCCTACCCGCAGGGGGCGCCCGGACAGCAGCCCCACCCGCCAGGGCAGCAGCAGCCGTACCCGCCGGGGGCGCAGCAGTACCCGCCGCAGCCGCCCGGGCAGCACGGCGGGCGGCCCGAGCAGCCCCCCGCGAAGCGGAGGACCGGCAGGACGGTGCTCTTCGTGGCGCTGGCCCTCGTCCTGCTGGCCGGCCTCGGCGGCGGTACCGCCTGGGTCGTCTCCGGGGGGTTCGGCGGGTCCGGCGGGGGCGACGGCGACTGGCAGGTGCCGTTCACCACCGCCGACACCGAGGTCATCGGCACCGACAACTCGATCGCCTTCGGCGCCTGGGTGAGCGAGACCGCCGCGATCCGGGTGCAGAAGGACGGCGTGCTCGCCTACGACCTCAAGACCGGCAAGCGGGTCTGGGGCACGCCGTCGCCGGGGGAGCAGCTGTGCGCGGCGACCCCCGAGATCGCGGGCGGCAGGGGCGCCTTCGCCTACGGCACCACGAAGGTCTGCGACCGCCTGGCGGGCGTCGACGCCAAGTCCGGCAAAGTGCTCTGGAAGGTCAGGATCCCGGGGCCGGCGTCGCAGGACGACCGGACCCGGAGCCTCCACGCTCCCGGCCTCGCGCTCGCCGGCGACCTGGCGGTCGTGCGGACCGACAAGGAGGTGTCGGCCTACCGGCTCTCCGACGGGAAGAAGGAGTGGACGTCGAAGGCCTCGGAGGTCTGCACGGTCACCGAGGTCGTCGCCTCGCCCAAGCAGGTGGTGGCCAACCTGAACTGCTACCGGGGCGGTGACAGCGTCGTCGTGCTCGACGGGAAGACCGGCGCCCTCAAGGGGGAGCACCGGATCACCGACGACGACGGGGGGCCGGAGCACCTGCTCTCGGCCGACCCGGTGGTGGCGGCGTGGGGAGGCGGCGACAAGTCCTACATCCTCGTGCTGGACGAGAAGGGCAGGAAGCTCCGCGAGTTCGACACCGGGACCAAGGCCGATCTCCTGCGGCTGAACGACACGATCTACATCGACGGCGGCTACAAGGAGTTCCGCGCCCTGGTGCGCGGCGGTGTGCTCTACATGGCCACCTTCCCGGAGAACACGGAGGGGGGCGGGATCAGCCGTGACGAGGTGCTGGCCTTCGACCTGGCGAGCGGCAGGCAGCTGTGGAAGTCCTCGGGCACCGGCGCCAACATGCTCACCTTCGTCGACGCCGACGACAAGGGGGCGCTGGTCATGGAGGCGGGCGGAAGGAACGAGCCCGTCCCCCGGCTCACCAGGCTCGACCCCACGACGGGGAAGGCCACGCCGGTCGCCGACCTGTGGCAGAAAGCCGGTGGGGAGAGCAGCCAGGCCCGCGTCCGCTACCGGAACGGCACCCTGGTGATCATGCCCTTCGAGAAGATCGCGGCCCAGTACGCCATCACTGTGCTGCGCGTCGAGGCCGGCTGAGCCCCGGCCGGCCCGGGCGGCTGCCTCCGGTGGTTCACCGAGCGGCCCCCGCGGCCGGCGTCCGGGCGAGGTCGGAACGGAGCCGGAGGGCGTCGGTGAACAGCACGGACTCGATCCCGACGGCCTCGGCCGCGGCGACGTTCTCCGGCCTGTCGTCGACGAGCAGCAGATCGCCCGGTTGCGCGCCGAGCCGTTCGCACATCTGCCGGAACGCCTGCGGGTCGGGTTTGACCCGCCGCAGGTCGGCGCTGAAGAACCGGTGCCGGAACAGGCGGGCCCAGGGCCGGCCGTCGATCAGGCGGGCCAGCTCCACCGGGGTGTTCGACAGCAGCGCGAGCGGGACGTTCCGGCGGGCCAGCTCCTTCACGAGCGTCATGGTGTCCGGGTTGAGATGGGTCCACGCCCTGAGGTCGAGGGCGGACAGCACCTCGATGAGATCCAGGTCGGCGGTCCTGCCCAGCCGCGCGCACACCCCGGCCCAGAAGTGGCGGGCGTCCACCGCGCCGAGTTCGTAGGCCCGCCGGTCCTCCCAGTAGGCGGGCCAGAACCGCTCCGGCGCGACGTCGACGGTCTGCGGCAGCAGAGCGCCGGCGTGCTCGGGCGGCGGGAAGCTGATGACCCCGGCGTAGCCGAAAACAACCCATTTCACGAGGACTCCCCAGTCGGTACGGCAGTGAGACCGTCCCGCCCCGGCCCCGGTGGCGATCGATCAGGTTCCTAACATCTATCACGTTTGAATGAACACGTAAAAAGTGCGTTCCCTGTTCGCGTCGCCGGAGAGGTCTGGGGGGCCGTGGGGGTGGATGGAATGCCGGGCGGGGGTAAGTGGTTATGCGAGCCGTACGGACGCGACAGGAAAGCCGTAGACAAGCGGCGGACGAGACAAGAGGAGCCAACGGTGGCGACCATCGAGGTAACCGAGAAGAACTTCAACGAGATCGCCGACGAGGGGATCGTCCTGCTGGACTTCTGGGCGGCCTGGTGCGGGCCGTGCCGCACGTTCGGGCCGATTTTCGAGAAGTCGTCGGAGAAGCACGGCGACATCAAGTTCGGCAAGATCGACACTGAGGCGGAGCAGGCGCTGGCCCAGGGTTTCGAGATCACCTCGATTCCGACGATCATGGCCATCCGCGACGGCATCGTCGTCTTCGCCCAGCCCGGCGCGCTGCCCGAGGCCGCCCTCGAGGACCTGATCGGCCAGGTCCGCGCGCTCGACATGGACGCGATCCGGACCGAGCTCGCGAACGAGATGGGCGTGCAGAAGAACTGACACCCGAGCCAGAAAAGCCCCGCAACCGGTGACGGCGCGGGGCTTTCGCATGTGAGCCCTCGGAGAGGTCCGGCGGGAGGCTCAGACCGAGCGGTAGAGTTCGGCCACCCGGAAGGCCAGGTCGAGCGACTGGCTCCGGTTGAGGCGCGGATCGCACGCCGTCTCGTAGCGCAGCGCCAGGTCGTCTTCGACGATCTCCGCGCCGCCGCCCACGCACTCGGTCACGTCGTCGCCGGTGAACTCGATGTGGATGCCGCCGGGGTGGGTGCCGAGCTCGCGGTGGACGTCGAAGAAGCCCGCCACCTCGTTCAGGACGTCGTCCAGGCGGCGGGTCTTGTGCCCGCTGGGCGCCTCGAAGGTGTTGCCGTGCATGGGGTCGCAGATCCACGCCACCTGGGCGCCGCTGGCGGTGACCTTCTCCACCAGCTCGGGGAGGTGCTGACGGATCTTCGACGCGCCCATCCGGGTGATGAACGTCAGCCGCCCGGCCTCGTTGTCCGGGTTCAGCTTCTCGATCAGCGCGAGGGCGTCCTCCGGCGTGGTCGTCGGGCCGAGCTTCACGCCGATCGGGTTGCGGATCCGGGAGAAGAACTCCACGTGCGCGCTGTCGAGCTGGCGGGTGCGCTCGCCGATCCAGACCATGTGCGCCGACACGTCGTACGGCTCGCCGGTCCGGGAGTCGATCCTGGTGAGCGCCCGGTCGTAGTCCAGGATCAGCGCCTCGTGGGAGGAGTAGAACTCCACGCTGTGGAACTCCTCCGGCTCGGCGCCGCAGGCGCGCATGAACGCCAGCGCCTGGTCGATCTCCCGGGCGAGCTGCTCGTAACGCTTGCCGGCCGGGGACTCGATCACGAAGTCCTGGTTCCAGGCGTGCACCTGGCGCAGGTCGGCGTAGCCGCCCTTGGTGAAGGCGCGGGCCAGGTTCAGTGTCACCGCGGAGGAGTGGTAGGCGCGCAGCAGCCGCCACGGGTCGGGGACGCGGGACTCGGGGGTGAAGTCGAAGCCGTTGACCATGTCGCCCCGGTAGGCGGGCAGCTCCACGCCGTCGCGGGTCTCGGTGCCCTTGGAACGCGGCTTGGCGAACTGCCCGGCCATCCGGCCGATCTTCACGACCGGCACCTTCGCCGCGTAGGTGAGCACGATCGCCATCTGCAGCAGCGTCTTCAGCTTGTTGCGCACGTCGTCGGCGGTGGCTCCGGCGAACGTCTCGGCGCAGTCACCGCCCTGCAGAACGAAGGCCTCGCCCCGCGCCACGGCCGCCAGGTCGGCCTTGAGGTTGTCACACTCCCCCGCGAAGACCAGGGGGGGAAGCCCCTGCAGTTCGGCGACGACCTTGTCCAGCTCGCCGCGGTCGGGCCACTCGGGCTGCTGCGCCGCAGGCAGCTGCCGCCAGGAATCGAGGTTGATGCTCACGACATACCAGGCTATTGCAACCGGCTGTGCGGACCGACCCGATTGTCCACGGACTGAGAAGGACTTTATGAATGCTGAGACACCGCCGGAGTCCTGACATGCTCGGGAAGCACGCCGAAACCGATGAAACGGCGGGCCAGGGCCCCGATCACCGGGATGCGGGAGATGTCGCGCGGCACCCGCACCGGACCGGCGTCCCCGGACAGGGCGGGACGGATCAGCCGGGCCTGCACCGCGCGCTGGGCGAACTGGGTGACCACGGTGGGCGGGGTACGGCGGCGCTGGACCGCGGCGAGCAGGGACTCGGGGATCCCGGCCCCGGCCAGGAGCGGCCCGGCCAGCAGGTTGGCCGCGGCCACCGCGTCCTGCACGGCCAGGTTGATGCCGACGCCGAAGACGGGTGACATCGCGTGCGCCGCGTCACCGATGACCAGCAGGCCCGGACGGTGCCAGCGGCGCAGCCGGTTGAGCGCGACCGACAGCATGCTCACGTCGTCGAAGCCCGACAGCAGCCCGACCCGTTCCTTGAGGAAGGGCAGCAGCTCGGCGACCGGCGCGCGCAGCGCGTCGATGTCCCGGGCCCGCAGGGCGTCGAAGCCCCCCTTGGGGATCAGGTAGGCGAGCTGCCAGTAGGTCTCGCGGTTGATCGCCACCATCATGTGGCCGGCGGAGACCCGCAGGAACGGCTGGGCGGGATCGGCCGGCTCGCGCGGCAGCCGGAACCACAGCACGTCCATCGGCGCGCCGTGCTCCACCGGGACGAGCCCGGCGGCCCGGCGCACGTCGGAGTGGCGGCCGTCGGCGGCCACGGTGAGCGCCGCGCGCAGCTCGTGCTCGCCGCCGGCGTCGCGGTAGCGGACCCCGCGCACCGCGTTTCCCTCGCGGATCACGCCGACCACCTCGGCGTTCATGACGAGGCGGAAGGTGGGATACCGCTTGGCGGCGCCGGTCACCAGGTTGAGGAAGTCCCACTGCGGCACGAACGCGATGTAGTTGTATCTGCCCGGGAGCCTGGACAGGTCGGCGATCGGCACCGTGGCCTCGTCGGTCTGCAGGGACATGGTGTGCGCCTTGCGGTGGGGCAGTCGGCCGAACTCCCCGGCCAGGCCCAGCTCGTCGAGGACCTGCAGGGTCGAGGGGTGGATGGTGTCCCCTCTGAAGTCGCGCAGGAAGTCGCCGTGTTTCTCCAGCAGCGTCACCTGGACGCCGGACCGTGCCAGCAGCAGGGCGAGCACGGCTCCCGCCGGGCCGCCCCCGGCGATCACGCATGTGTTCTCATCCATAATTCATCACCTAATGAAATACTGGCACAGAGTTCTCGAAGTGAACAGGTTTTCCGGCAATCCGATCCCTGCCCGGTGTCGAATAGGCGGGTGTGAGGACAGAACGTGAGCCCTCGGGGGCGCCGGCCCCCGGCGGGGGACCTGGCTTGGAGGACCTCCTCGCCCAGGTGGCGCTGGGGCACGAGCGGGCCTTCGAGCAGCTCTACGACCTGCTGGCCGGTCCGGTCTTCGGCGTCGCCCGGCGGGTGGTGCGCGACCGGGCCCAGGCCGAGGAGGTGACGCAGGAGGTCCTGGTCGAGGTGTGGCGGACCGCCTCCCGCTACGACCGGGCGCGCGGCAGCGCGCTGTCGTGGGTGATGACCATGGCCCACCACCGCGCGGTGGACCGGGTCCGGTCCGCGCAGGCCGCGACCGACCGGGAGGAGAAGGCCTCCAGGATGTCCGGGGAGGTCGCCTACGACCAGGTCTCCGAGGCGGTCACCACCCGGCTGGAGGGGGAGCGGGTGCGCCGCTGCCTCGGCGGCCTGACCGAGCTCCAGCGGCAGGCCGTGACCCTCGCCTACTACGGTGGCTACAGCTATCCGGAGGTGGCGGGGCTGCTCCGGGTGCCACTGGGCACGATCAAGACCAGGATGCGCGACGGGCTCGTCCGGCTCCGCGACTGCATGGGGGTGGAACGATGAACGAGGACCTCCACACCCTGTCCGGCGCCTACGCGCTGCACGCGCTGCCCGAGCGGGAGGTCGCGCTCTTCGAGGACCACATGGCCAGGTGCGAGGCCTGCGCCATAGAGGTGCGCGGCCTGTCGGAGACCGCAGCGCGGCTGGCCGTGGCCGCCGCCGAGGCCCCGCCCGCCACGCTGCGCGCCCGCGTCATGGCGCAGATCGCCGAGGTCCGCCAGGAGCCGCCGCTGCCGGCGGCCGGCACCGGGCCGCGGCCCCGCGAGGTGATACGGCTTGAGTCCCGCCCCGCCTGGCGGGGGCGCGTCGCGGTGGCCCTGGTCGCGGTGGCGAGCGCCGCCGCGGTGGTTCTCGGCGTCGTCGCCGTCGACGCCCGGCGGGAGCGCGACACGCTCCGGCAGGTCGTGGCCGTGATGGCCGCACCCGACGCCAGGACGGTCAGGCACCCCGTCTCCTCCGGCGGCACCGGCACGACGGTGATGTCACCTTCCGAGGGGAAGATGGTGTTCACCGCCACGGGGCTCCCCCCGCTGCCCGCCTCCCGGGTCTACCAGCTGTGGCTGATGGGGCCCGACGGCGTCCGGCCGGCCGGCCTGCTGGAGCGGGCCGCGGGCGGTGTCACGGTCCCGGTCACCGCCACTCCGCTCCGGGGCGACGACCGGGTCGGCCTGACCGTCGAACCGGCGGGCGGCTCCGAGCAGCCCACCACCACGCCCATCATGCTCGCCGAGCTGCCCCGCGCCTGACGGGGGCCGTTCGCCTGCCGGCGGTCCGAACCGGCGGCGGTAGGTCGTTCACCTGCCGGCCGGTCCGAACCGGCGGCGGTAGGCGGTGGGGCTGAGCCCTGTCCGCCGCCGCATCTGGGCCCGCAGGTTCGAGGCCGTCCCCAGGCCGCTGGCCCGCGCGACCGCGTCCAGCCGCAGCTCGCCGCGCTCGATGAGCCTGCAGGCCAGCGCCACCCGTTCGGCGCTCAGCCAGGCCAGCGGGGTGGTGCCGAGCTCGGCCTGGAAGCGCCGGTGCAGGGTGGCCGGGCTGACCGCGGCGTGGGCGGCCAGCCCCGCCACGGTCAGCGGCCGGTTCAGCCGCCCCAGGGCCCAGGCGAGAACGGGTGCGAGCGAGGTGTCGGGCACGGCGGGCACCGGGCGTTCGACGAACTGGCGCTGGCCGCCGTCACGGTGGGCGGCGAACACCAGGCGGCGGCTGACGGAGTTGGCCACCTCGGCGCCGTGGTCGCGGCGGATCAGGTGCAGGCCCAGATCCAGCGCGGCCGCGCTCCCCGCGGCCGTCAGCACGTCCCCGTCGTCGACGAACAGGACGTCCGGCCGCAGCAGCACCGCGGGGTGGCGGGCGGCGAACAGCTCGGCCCAGCGCCAGTGCGTGGCGGCCGGGCGGCCGTCGAGGACGCCGGCCGCCGCCAGCGTGAACGCCCCGGTGCAGAAGCTCACCAGCCGCGCTCCACGCCCGGCCGCCCGCCGTACGGCCTCGACCACGGCTGGTGAGGGCTCCGTCTCCGGGTCGGGGCGGTTGGGCACGATCACCGTGTCGGCGTCGTCCGCCGCCTCCAGTCCGGCGGTGCCGGACAGCGTGAACATGCCGCCGTGCATCCGGACGCCGGGCCGCGGGGTGCAGACCGTGAAGTCGTACCAGGGGCGGTCCAGCTCCGGGCGGCGCAGCCCGAACAGCTCGGTGGCCACCCCCAGCTCGAAGGGGTTGGAACCCTCGTCGGCGATCACCACGACCCGGTGGCTCGGATGCGAGGATTCATGCGGCATATGCGATTCCTAGCACTCGCGCGGGCCGGCCGCCAGCCCCGACGATGGGCATGTGACCAGCGAACCCATCGACCTGACGACCGCGCTGAGTGCCTTCGACGCCCTCTGGAGCCCGCGGATCGTCACCCGTGTCAACGACTACGACGTCCGGATCGCCAAGGTGGCGGGCGAGCACATCTGGCACGCCCACGACGAGACCGACGAGTTCTTCCTCGTACTGGACGGCGAGTTGCGCATCGCCCTGCGCGCGGCGGCCGGAGAGCGGGTCGTCACGCTGCCCGCGGGAGCGGTGTTCGTGGTGCCGCGCGGCGTCGAGCACAGACCCTTCTCCCCGGAGGGAGCCTCGATCCTGATGTTCGAACCGGCCGGCACGATGAGCGTCGGCGACAGGCACGGACCCGTCCCCGGCCACGTCGACGCCACCACAGGACACGAGCTGAGCTGATCGGCACACCGGTTCCCGCTCGTCGCCGGCCCCGCCGGGTCCGCCTGACGGGTGATGCGCCCGGCGGCCCGGCTGGGCGAGAGTTGGCCCCATGACCGTTTACGAGACCGAGCGGCTGACCGTCCGCCTGTGGACCCACGACCAGAGCGACCTCGACCGGATGACCGACCTCTACTCCCGCCGGGAGGTCACCCGGTGGCTGCCGCCCTTCTTCAGCTTCGAGGCGGCACCGGCGGTGGACGGCTGGCGCGCCTTCCACGAGCGGGACCGCCGCTTCGGCTCCTGGGCGGTCGAGGTCCGCGACACCGGGGTGGCCGCCGGGACCGTGCTGTTCCGGCCGATCCCCGGAGGAGAGGGAGAGGTCGAGGTGGGCTGGCACTTCCACCCCGACTCCTGGGGGAACGGCTACGCGACCGAGGCGGCCCGGGGCGCGGTCGAGCGCGGTTTCGCCTCCGGGCTGGAGGAGGTCTATGCCCTGACGATGCCGGACAACACGACGTCCATGGCCGTCTGCCGCCGACTCGGCATGACCGCCCTCGGCCGGACCCGGCGCTTCTTCGACCTGGAGTCGGAGATGTTCCGGCTCTCTCGGGAGCCCTGACCTCCGGGGCCGGGCCCCGGCCAGGTGCCGGCCCGTCCCGCGGGCCGTCGGCCGGACGGGGCCCGTCCCGCCCGGCGCCGCCGTCCGCACGGGCTAGCCGGACAGTTGCTCCAGCGCCCTGACCAGGGAGGCGGTGCTCCGGTCGCGGAGGGGGGCGTAGTCCGCCTCCGGATACTGGCGGGGACCGTTCTCCACCAGAATGATCAGCGCGAGGTAGAGGCGGTAGAGGGCCAGCCGGGCCCGGGCGGAGTCGGTGAACTCCACCACGCCGCCCGCCTCCCGGTATCCCGCCACGATCTCGTCGGCCTCGTCCAGCTCACCGAAGATCGTCGGAGTGACGAAGTCGGCCAGCGGGTCGCCCCAGAACGCCCGCTCGTGGTCGATGATGGCCTGGATGCGCGGGGCGTCGCCGGGAGTCAGGAAGACGTTGCCCGGCCACACGTCGAAGTGGACCAGGGACGGCGCCGTCACCTCCTCCAGCACGCCCGCGTTCGCCTCGATCACCGCCGAGATCTCGGCGGCCGGCCTCGGCAGCGGCGTCGCGTAACGGCGCGCGTCGGCCAGGATCGCGCCGGTCATCGTCAGGAAGGCGGCCCGCCAGGTGCCGCCGGTCAGACCGGCGTGCGGGTAGCCGTAGACGTCGCCGGTGACCGCGTTCAGCCGGGCCAGATGGCCGCCGAGCTCCCGGCGGAGCGCGCGCTGGTCGGCCTCCGCCGGGCTGACCCGGTTCCACGGCACGCCGCCGAGGGCGGACAGGATGAGGTAGTCGCCGCCCAGCACCGGATCGTCGAACCCGGCGCACAGCAGCTCCGGACCCGGCACCCCGGCCGGTCCGGCCAGGGCGTAGACCATCGCCTCGGTGCGCAGGAGGTTGCGTTCGTAGCGGAGCTGCTCCAGCTCCGGCGGGGGCGACAGCTTGAGCACCACCTCGCGGCCGTCCTCCAGCGTCAGCCGCCACACGGCGTTGGCGAAGCCGTCGGTCAGCTCCGCGGAGGCGGTGACCCCGCTGCCCAGGGCCCGCCGCGCCAGCGCGTCGAGCTCGGTGGCAGTGAGCGGGCGCTTGGTCCTGCTGTCCATCGCGGCACCTCAGATGGCGGAGATCGTCCAGGAGGTCTCGATCTTGTCTCCGGGCTGGAGCACGACCAGGTCGGTGCCGGAGTTGAAGGCGTCCGGCGGGCAGGTCATCGGCTCGACGGCCAGCCCGCGGTGGCCGAGCCCGGTCCCGGTGCACACCTGGGCCCAGGGCAGCGCCGCGGCGTCCCAGCTGATCTCGACCCCGCCGTCCGGGCCGCTCACCCGCACCCGGACCAGCCCGTCGGCGTCCGGGACGAGGCCGGTGAAGGCGTGGTCCACGGCGGTGCCGCCGACCGTGCGCGCGGCCGTGAAGTCGTACGGCGTGCCCGAGACGTCCTCCAGGGAGCGCGGCAGCAGCCGGTCGTCCACCAGCAGCACCCTGGTCGCGGGCAGGTGCAGCTCGTAGTCCTCGACGGAGTCGCCCGCCAGCAGCCAGGGGTGCGGGCCGCAGCCGTAGGGGGCGGGGCCGTCGCCGATGTTCTCGGCGGTCAGCGTGGTGGTCAGCCCGCCGGAGGTGAGGGAGTAGAGGACCTGCAGGGCGAGGGTGAACGGGTAGCCGGGGGACGGGGCGATGGTCTGCGCCAGCCGTACGAAGCCGTGCTCGTCCTCCACGGCGAGCCATTCCACCGCCTCCCAGCCGGCCTGGGCGACCAGCCCGTGCAGGGCGTTGCCCCTGTCCTCCTCGTTCACCACGAGCCGGTGGGTCCGGCCGCCGAAGGTGTAGGAGGCGCCGGCGACCCGGTTGGGCCAGGGGGCGAGCAGGGTGCCGCTGTAGTAGGGGATCGGCCCTTCTGCCGGCCAGCTGGTCACCAGGTCGCGCTCACCGTGACGGAGCACGCGCAGGGCCGCGGCCCGCTCGGTGATCTCGGCGTGCATGACGCCGCTGCGGAGGGTGAACTGCCGGGACACGAGAGTCCTTTCGCCGGGGGAGGGAGGTAGAGGTAGGGGAAGGTCAACAGCTCGAAGGTACACAGGCGGGCCGCCCCCGTCAGGCGGAGGCCCGCTCCACCAGGTGGGTGTCCAGTATCACCACGGGCTGCTCCAGATGCTCGCCGTTGATGCGGGCGATGAGGAGATGGGCCATCTGGCGGCCCATCGCCTCGGTCGGCTGGTGCACGGTGGTGAGCGTGGGGGAGGAGTGCGCCCCCGCGGGCGAGTCGTCGAAGCCGATCACCGCGACGTCCTCGGGGATCGTCCTGCCCTCCTCCCGCAGCACCCGCATCGCGCCCAGCGCCATCGGGTCGGAGGCGGTGAACACCGCGTCGAGGCCGGGGTGCTCGGCCAGGAGCTTGCGCATGGCGGTGATGCCGCTCTCCTCGCTGAAGTCGCCGTAGGCCACGATCTCGGTCATCCCGGTCGCCAGCAGCGCGTCGCGGTAGCCGGCGAGCCGGTCCACGCCCACCCCCATGTCCTGCGGGCCCGCGATGGTGGCGATCCGCCGGCGACCCTTGCCCAGCAGGTATTTGACCGCCTGCCGGGCGCCGGCCCGGTTGTCCACGTCGACGTAGCTGTAGGGGGTCAGGCCGACGGGGCGGCCGCCGATGACGGTCGGCACGCCCATCGCCTCCAGCCGCCCCGGCAGCGGGTCGGCGCCGTGCAGCGAGATGAGCAGCACGCCGTCGACGTGCTGCCCGGTCAGGTAGTGCTCCAGCCGTTCGTGGTCCTGCTTCGACTGGGCCATCGCCAGGATGAGTTGCAGACCGGTCTCGGACAGGGCCGAGCCGATGCCACGGATGGTCCCGGCGAAGTAGGGTTCGTCGAAGACGCGCAGCTCCGACTCCGAGACCACCAGCGCGACCGTGTCGGTGCGCCGGGTGACCAGCGCGCGGGCCGCCCGGTTGGGGACATAGCCCAGCTCCTGGATCGCCTGCTGCACCGCGTCGCGGGCCTTCTCGCTCACCTTCGGCGAGCCGTTGATGACCCGCGACACCGTGCCGCGGCCGACGCCGGCCAGGGCCGCGACCGCCTCAAGCGTCGGACGACGGTCGCCGTTCATGTTCTTCGCCCCCATAAAAGATCCGTCGGCCTCTTATTCTGCCGGACCGCTCAGGCCTCCACGCCTGATTGTCCCGGCATACCAGAGAGCGCTCTCTTTTGGAACTCTGCGCTGGGTCTCGTAGTCGACGCGCACCAGCCCGAAACGCTTGCCGTACCCCCAGGCCCACTCGAAGTTGTCCATCAGCGACCAGGCGAAGTAGCCCTCCAGCGGCACCCCGGCCTCGATCGCGGCGTGGCAGGTGCGCAGGTGGGCGTCGATGTAGTCCAGGCGGTCGCGGTCGTGCACCACCCCGTCGGCCGCCACGACGTCGTCGAAGGCCGCGCCGTTCTCGGAGATGACCAGCGGGACCGGCGGGTACTCCCGGGCCACCCGCAGCAGGAGCTCGTGCAGACCCGTGTCGTCGATCTCCCAGCCCATGGCGGTGACCGGCCGCCCGCCCTCGACGAACGACACGTGCTCGCTGCCGACCCACGGGGAACCGCTCCCGGTGGGAGCCGCCGCCGCCGACGCCGCGCCGCCCGGGGTGCCGGAGACGGTGAAGCGGCTGTAGTAGTTGACCAGGAGCATGTCCAGCGGGGCGGAGATGAGCTCCATGTCCCCGTCCTGGACGAATCCGGTCACCTCGGCCAGGTCCTCCAGGACGTCGGCCGGGTACTCGCCCTTCAGCAGGGCGTCCAGGAAGAAGCGGTTCTGCAGGCCGTCGATGCGGCGGGCGGCGTCCCGGTCGGCCTCGGAGTCGGTCTGCGGGGAGATCGCGTAGAGGTTGACGCAGCCGCCGATCCTGTTGCCGGGCCGCTGGGCGCGCATGGCCGAGGCGGCCAGGCCGTGCGCGAGGAGGAGGTGGTGGGCGGCGTGCACCGCCTGTGCCGGCTCGCGCCGGCCGGGGGCGTGCTCACCGGAGGCGTATCCCAGGAACGCCGCGCACCACGGCTCGTTGACCGTGCTCCAGTTGCGGACCCGGTCGCCGAGCGCGCCGTGTACGGCCGCCGCGTAGTCGGCGAAGCGCTTCGACGTGTCACGTGCCGGCCAGCCGCCCGCGTCCTCCAGGGCCTGGGGCAGGTCCCAGTGGTAGAGCGTCACCCACGGGTCGATGCCCTGGGCGAGCAGCTCGTCGACCAGCCGGCTGTAGAAGTCGAGGCCCTTGGCGTTGATCGCGCCGCTGCCGTCGGGCTGGACCCGGGGCCAGGAGATGGAGAAGCGGTAGGCGCCGAGGCCGAGACCGGCCATCATCCGCACGTCGTCGCGGTAACGGTGGTAATGGTCGATGGCGACGTCGGCGTTCTCGCCGTTGACCACCCGGCCGGGCTGCCGGACGAAGGTGTCCCAGATGGACCGGCCGCGGCCGTCCTCGGAGACGGCGCCTTCGATCTGGTAGGCGGAGGTGGCCGCGCCCCAGACGAAGTCTGTCGGGAATACCAGATCCGGAGTCTGAATCTGCGTCTCTTGCGTGGTCACGCCTTGACCGCACCTTCCATGAGGCCGCCGACGATCTGACGACCGAACGCGACGAAAACAACGAAAAGGGGGAGGACCGAGGCCGCTGTGCCGGTGAACAGCATGACGTAGTCGGTGCCGTGGGCCTGGTTGAGCGCGGCGATCGAGGTCTGCACCACCGGGTTGTCCGGGTTCAGGACGATCAACGGCCACATGAACTCGTTCCAGGTCTGCATGAAGACGAGCAGCGCCAGCACGGCCATGCCGGGACGGAGCGCGGGCAGGATGACGTTGGCGTAGATCCGCATGGTGGAGGCGCCGTCGACGCGGGCCGCCTCGACCAGCTCGTCCGGCACCGCCTGGGTGGCGTACTGGGTCATCATGAAGACCCCGAACCCGTTGACCAGGAAGGGCAGGATCACCGCCTTGAGCTGGCCGGTCCAGCCGAGGGTGACCATGAGCTCGTACAGCGGCACCACGCCCATCTGCTGGAGCGGCACCATCATCGTCACCAGGATCAGGCCCAGCAGGATCTTGCTGCCCCTGAAGCGCAGCTTGGCGAAGGCGAAGCCGGCCAGCGTGGAGATGAGCACCACCGACAGGGTCACGGTGACCGCGACGACGGCCGAGTTGACCAGGCCGGTGAGGAAGTAGGCGTCCTCGGTGGCCAGCAGCCGCTCGATGTTCTCGCCGAGGTGCCCGCCGGGCAGCATCGGCGGCGGGACGTCGATCGCCTCCTCGTTGGTCCGCGTGGCCATGATGAACATGTAGTAGATCGGGAAGGCCGACAGCACGAGGGCGAGGGCCAGGACGACCTTCGTCAGCGGGCCGGCGTCCCAGATGCGGTTACGGGCCTCCGGCCGTGCGGAGCGCCGGGTCTGGATCGCCGTCACTTGGAACCCCCGATACGGCGGGTGAAGGAGTAGTTGATGAGCGTGCCGATGAGGATCAGCGCGAACAGCAGCCACGCGGCGGCCGCGGCGTAGCCGAAGTCGAAGTCGCGGAACGCCTCCTTGACGATGAACATCGCCACGGTCTGGTACTGGCCGTCGGTGCCGCCGGCCATCGTCGGGTTGCCGTCGAACATGACCGGTTCGGTGAACAGCGTCAGGCCGCCGATGGTCGAGATGAACACCGTGAAGATGATCGTCGGGCGCAGCATCGGGATGGTGATCTGCCAGAACTGCCGCCGGGCCGTGGCGCCGTCGATGGCGGCGGCCTCGTAGAGGTCCTTGGGGATGGTCTGCATGGCGGCGAGCAGGATGATCGCGTTGTAGCCGGTCCAGCGCCAGTCGATCATCGTGGAGATGGCGACCCACGAGGACCACTTCTCGTTCTGCCAGTTGATCGCGTCGACCCCGAAGAGTCCGAGGAACCAGTTGACCATGCCGTAGTCGCGCCCGTAGAGCTGGGTGAAGACGACGGCGACGGCGACGACGGAGGTGATCAGCGGCAGCAGCACGCCGAGACGGAAGAAGAGCCGGCCCCGGATGCGCTTGTTGAGCGCGTTGGCCAGGACCAGGGCGAGGACGAGCTGCGGGACCGTCGAGATGACGAACATCCCGAGCGTGTTGACCACCGCGTTCCAGAAGGCCTCGTCGGTGATCAGGTCGATGTAGTTGTCGAGTCCGGCGAAGCTCTTGTCCCCGGCGAGCTCCCAGTCGTGCAGTGACACCCAGAGGGTGTAGCCCAGGGGGAAAACGCCGAAGACGGCGAAGAGGAGGAAGTAGGGGGAGACGAGGAAGTAGGGGGTCGCCCGGAGGTCGAACCTGGCGAGCCCGCCGCCCCGTCCCGGGCCCCGGTGGCCGGACGGCCGACCGGCCCCGGGCCGGGCCGGAGCCGGGGTGTCGACGTGCAGGGTCATGGATCAGCCTTTCAGCTCAAGGGCAGGCGACGGGCCCGGCCGCGGGGTCGCCGCCGCCGGGCCCGTACGGATCGGGCCGGGGATCAGCCCGCTGCCTTGACGCCGGCCTCGGTGAACTTCGTCCAGGCCTCGCCGTAGGGGATCGAGCCCTGGTCCATGCCCTCCAGGACCTTCTCCACCGACGTCTTCACCTGGGCGTGCTTCTCACCCAGGAAGGTGGGGAGCAGATCCTTGACGGAGGCGCCGAAGATCTGGCCGGTGGGCGCGTCGTTGAAGAAGGGGTTCTTCAGCTCGCTGACCGCCGGATCCTGCTGGGCGGGGATGGAGCTCGGGAAGGCCGCGGCCTCCTGGAAGGCCATCACGTGGCCCTCCTTGCCGGTGAGGTAGTTCAGGACCTCGGCGGCCTCCTTGGGGTGCTTGCTCTGCTTGGGCACCGCGAGGTAGGAGCCGCCCCAGTTGCCGGCGCCGCCGGGCACCGCGGCGACGTCCCACTTGCCCTTGCCGGCGTCACCGGCCGCGCCGGAGACCACGCCGAGCATCCACGACGGGCAGCCCATCGTGGCGAACCCGCCCTTCTTGATGGCGGCGTTCCACGGCGGGGTGAAGGAGGCGAGCTTGGCGGTCAGGCCCGCCTCGCTGAAGCTCTTCACCGTGTCGAAGGAGGTCTTGATGGCCGGGTTGCTCTCGATGACGAGCTGGTTGCCCTTGTCGAAGTAGGAGACGTTGCCGTTCTTCGGCGCCTCCTGCGACAGGATCACGTTGTAGAGGGTGTTCGGGCCGTCGAGGAACTTGGGGTCGCCCTTGCCGGGGTTGGCGGCCTGGAACTTCTTGCCGACCTCCATGAAGGCGTTCCAGTCCGGCCAGAGCTTGCCGACCTCCTCGCGGTCGGTGGGCAGCCCGGCCTTCTTGAAC
Organism: Streptosporangium sp. NPDC048886; assembly: GCF_055586905.1. Taxonomy (NCBI): domain Bacteria; kingdom Bacillati; phylum Actinomycetota; class Actinomycetes; order Streptosporangiales; family Streptosporangiaceae; genus Streptosporangium; species Streptosporangium sp. NPDC048886. The sequence continues at coordinate 7,553 of NZ_JBVJHH010000047.1, read as the reverse complement.
AGGTCCGTGCGGTAGCACATGGTCATGCCGCCGATGTCGGTGCCGAGGGCGAACAGCTTGTTGTCGGCGTTGATGCCGTTGTCCCACTTCGCCGCGGGGAAGTCGGCCTTGCGGCTGTCCAGCCCGTACTCGGCCAGGTCGGTGAAGAACTGCGGGCGGGCCTTCATGAGGCCCATGGCGCCCTCGTCCAGGGCGATGATGTCGGCCGCGCCGCTGCCGGCCTGCAGGCGCTGGAGCAGCTGGGGCAGGTAGACGTCCTCGAAGCGGTCCGTCAGGTTCTGGTACTTGACCTGGATGTTCGGGTGCGCGGCGTTCCACGTCTCCACGGCCTTGTCGTAGCCGAAGTTCTCGCCGCCGCCGAAGGTGTGCACGGTGATGGTCACCGGCTCGGCGGCCGGCGCGGAGCTGCCGCCGCCGGCCGCGGGCTTGGCGGGCTCACTCGAACCGCAGGAAGTGATCGCCAGGGCGGTGGCCGCCATGACCGCGACCGCGGCGAGCTTGCCCTGCCGCTTGTTGTTCAACATTCCGGACCCCTCTCAGGTGGTCGCCCGAATCGGTGGGAGGTGACATCGCGGACCGGTCCCCGACAAACGCGGCCGGCGATGGGGTGTTTCCTCAATGCGTTTTGGGAGCGCTCCCACGAAGAGTGGACGATAGGCAACCGGGACGTCAATATGCCGAAACTCAACCGTTACATCTGGGCCGCTCAGGGGGGATGAACAGGCATGTAGTTCACAATCTCCCCAGATAGCTGTTTGGGAGCGCTCCCATCAAATGGTGACACGTCAGGACATTTCGTGCGGGAGGCCGCCTCGCCGGCGGGCGGGCGGTGTCCCACCGCGCGCTGAGATGATCAACGGTGGGGCCGGCCCGACGGGTCCTGGGCGCCGGCGGATCCGGTGGCTTCGGCGGGCCTCGCCGCCGGGGTGGGCGGACGCCGGAAGGGGCCCGGCTCGAATGAGCCGGGCCCCTTCCCGTGGCTGTGAACCCGTGGCCGTGGAACGGCCTGCGCGTCTGTCGTGTCAGCCGCTGTAGACCGGGTAGCCGTAGCCGACGACCTGGGACTTGGGCCGGACGCGCTGCTCGACCTTGCCGTTGCCGGTGTTGCCCTCGATCGTGCTGATCGTGCCGTCGCCGTTGTCCTTCTTCACGAAGCCGACGTGGTCGATCCCGCTGATGCGCTTGCCGCCGTTCCAGTCGAAGTAGACGACGGCGCCGGGCTTGGCGACGGTGCCCCAGTGCTTGTTGTCCTTGAACCACTGGGCGTGGGCGACGGTGTAGGCGTCCCAGCCCATGGTGGGCCGGATGCCGGCCTGCTCGCCGACCCAGGAGACGAACATCGCGCACCAGGGGGCGTTGGCGTAGGCCCGCACGTTGCCGCCGTCACGGGCGACGGTCTCCTTGGCGCGGACGGAGGAGACGTACCAGGACTGGAACTTCGTCCCGCCGCCCTGGGCGTTCTCCGAGACGCCGACCTGCTTGGCGGCGATGTGCAGGACCTGCGCGGCGGTGACCTTCGGCAGGCGCTCGGCCTGGACCTGGAGGGGAGTCCTGGAGGTCTTGGCGGTCTTGGAGGCCTCGACCGGAGGGGCGGCGACGGGGGCCTGCCCGGGGGTGTCCGCCAGGGCGGCGGGGACTGCTACGACGGTGCCGCCCAGGGCGATGGAGGCGCCCAGAACGATGCGGGCCAGGTGACGGGTCTTGGGGGTGAGGCGGTTCTTGGCCATGCGGGGGTGTAACTCCTTGCTTCGCTTCTCATGCCGCCTACCGGGTTAGCTGACGGGTTCGGGCTGGGAAGTGCCCTACGGCGCGCGGAGGCGCCGATTCACCCCAAGAACGTGGTTCCCCGGTTCCGCGAGATTCGCGGATTCGGCGGCCGTGCTCACCGGCGGAGTGATCCGTTCCGATGGAGCACGGTCGGGCAATGTGATGGCAACGTGTAGGCCTCGGTTGACCTAGGCGTTCACCAGGAATGAGTAGAAGCTACGTGAACCGGACAAACGATTACAAGTGCGGCACATTGCCTTGACTTGGGAATACGCCCGATCCGGGGGGGAAGACTTGGTCATCCTCAAGATCGACCAGCCCGCGCCCGCCGGCCGGCGCGGAGCGGGAAACGCCTGTGTGACAGGCGTTCGCGGGCGGCGGCGCCGCCGGCGGGCCGCCGTGCCGTCCCCGCTCCGCCCCAGGGCTCCACCATCATCGTAGATCTTTTAAAAGAGGGCCGCTTTACCTGCGAAAACACCCTTTTTGATCATTATTTCGGGCCGGCCCAGGCGTGGATCAGCGGCATCAGCACCCGGTCGACCGTCTCCTCGACGAAGCCCTCGTCCAGCGGCTTGCCGGTGATGAGCAGCCGGTGCCAGACCAGGGCCTCGGTGACCGTCCTTATCTCGCCGGGATCGACCGGCCCCGGCAGCTCGCCCCGCTCGCGGGCGCGGTCGAGCAGCGGGGTGGTGCCGGTGATGTCGGGCCGCGGCACGTGCTCGCGCAGGGCGGCCGCCAGGGCGGGGGTGGTGAGCAGGGCGGGCACCAGCCCGAAGACCAGGCTGTGCTGCTGCTCCAGGATCCGGCAGAACCCGGCCACCACCGCCACGAGGTCACCGCGCATCGACCCGGTGTCGGGCGGCGGCGCGACGTCGATCTCCAGATGGTTGCGGACCAGGTCCACCACCAGGGCCTCCTTGCCCGGCCAGCGGCGGTAGATCGTGGCCTTGCTCGCGCTGGCCCGCCTGGCGATCTGGTCGACGGACATGCGGTCGAACCCGACTTCGGAGAGCAGTTCCACGGTCGCGTCGAGAATCGCCCGCTCTCGCCTGGGGTCGAGACGCAAGGTGCCTCCGGTGGGTCACGAGTGCTGTGTGATCGCCTTGAATCGTACGCCCGTGAGCTCCTCCGACGTCTCCCACAGTCGCCGGGCCACACTTTCGTCCAGCGCCTTGGGCGAGGGGGTCAGCGGTCGCGGGCCGGGGCCGACGAACAGGCCCCCGGCCACCTCGGGAGAGGTGGCGGCGTAAAGGGAGGGGACCGCACCCTTGTCCGGAGACTGGATCGCCAGCCGCATGAGAGTGTTGACCGGCCTGGTGAGCACGCCCAGCTTCATGATGCCGGTGGCCGTCGCGCCGGGGTGCGCGGCCACGCTGAGCAACCGTCCCCCCGCCCGGCGCTGCAGCTCCAGCGTGAACATCAGGTTGGCCAGCTTCGACCTGCCGTAGGCCGTGAAGCGCCCGTAGTGGCGTTCGAGCCCCAGGTCGTCGAAGTCGATCCGGCCCAGGCTGTGCGCGTCGCTGGAGACCGTGACGACCCGGGCGCCGGGCCGGGCCAGCAGGTGCGGCAGCAGCAGCCCGGTCAGGGCGAAGTGTCCCAGGTGATTGGTGCCGAACTGCATCTCGAAGCCGTCGGCGGTGGTCTGCCGGGGGATCATGCCGACCCCCGCGTTGTTGACCAGTATGTCGAGGGGCCCGTCGAAGGCGGCGGCGAAGTCCCGCACCGAGCCCAGGTCGGCCAGGTCCAGCCGGCTCAGCTCGACCCGCGCGCCCGGCGCCTGCGACCGGACCGTCTCCGCCGCGGCCTCGCCCCGGGTGAGGTCGCGGACGGTCATGACGACCCGGGCGCCGTGCCTGGCCAGTTGCGCCGCGGTCGGCAGCCCGATGCCGCCGCCGGCCCCGGTGACCACGGCGGTGGAGCCGGTCAGGTCGGGGATGTCGTCGGGAGTCCACATGTTCGCTCCTCTGGGGTGCGGCTGAGTGTACGAAACGGTTCCGTACACCACGGTAGATCTGTCTCCGCGGAGTGCGCAAGTGGGCATATTCAGGTGTTCACCCGCAGTTCCCGGCCATGTAAGACATCCGGGTTAGGTTGAGGCCGTCGTGAACGGGTCATCGCCCGGCGTGGAGCACGGTCGAGACCACGCGCGGGAGCAGGGTTCGGCCATAGCCTGGGTGGAGTCCCCGCTGCAGATGCTCTGCGCCGTGGAGGCCCACCACGCCGGGCTGCTCGGCGCCCGTGCCCGGGTGGTGCCCCGCGCCGGGCTGCGACCGCTCGTCCTCACCCGCCGCGAGATCTCCCGGCTCGGCCCTCCCGACGGGCTGGAGCTGGCCGCCCCCGGGCCCGAGATGCCCAGGCCCCGCCGGGGCACCACATGGGCGGTCGGCGACGCGTTCTCCGGCAGGGTGCAGGCCGGCTGGCTGACCGCCCTGCCGGGACGCATCGTGATCGTCGACGACGGCCTGGCCACCATCAGGCTCCTGGAGCTGCTCGCCGGGCGGATCTGGACGCCGCTGCTGCGGGCCCGCGCCACCGCCGGCCCGCTCAGGGCCGGGCTCAGGAGCGCGCTGGGGACGGCGGCCGGCCTGCGGCTGCGCGCCGCGGCCCGGTCCGGCCGGCTGTCGATCTTCACGGCGCTGCCCGTCCCCGCCGAGCTGGCGCGGGCCGTACGGGACAGGGGGGCCGAGCTGGTCACCCACGACTTCGCCTGGCTCCGGTCACAGCCCCTGCGCAGGCCGCGCCCCGAGGAGCGCACCGTCGTGCTCGGCACCTCGCTGGTCCGCAACGGCCTGATCCACCGTGACCGTTACTTCACCTGGCTGGCCGGGCTCGGCTCGTCCGGGCCGGTGGCCTACTTCCCGCACCGCAGGGAGGACCCCCACGATCTCGCCCGGGTCGGGGAGCAGCCCGGGATCACCGTCTACGACGGCGGGATCCCCGCCGAGATGACCCTGCGGGGGCTGGCCGCCGAACAGCGGGTGCTGAGCCTGCCGTCCACCGCGGTCACCTCCCTGCGGGTCCTGCTGTCGGCCCGGGGCGTGACCGTGGAGACGGTGGAGGTCCCCGACGAGTGGTGGACCGCCCAGGCGGCCCCCTCACTCCGTTCCCATCTGTCAATGTTCGCCCATCACGACACTGGAGTCACCGGGTGAAGATCCTGGCCGTGGCCGACTCGGATTCCTACCTGAAGTGGGCCGCCTACCTGCTCGCGGACCTGCCTTCGAGCTGTACGGCGGAGCTGACGGTGATCCGCACGCCCATCACGCCCTCCCCGGCCCAGATCCACGCGGCCGTCCCGGACGCGGCCGCCGACCCGCCCGTGCTGTCGGCCCGGGCGCTGCGCCGGGCAGCCGAGCGGCTCGGACCCGACGTGGTGCTGGTCGCCTGCACCGGACCGGTGGTGGACGTGCTGGTCAGCGAGGTGCTCGCCGGCCTGACCCCGAGACCGGTGTTCGTCTCCGGACTGCCGGGGATCTCCGTCCCGGCCACCCAGAAGGCGTGGGTGTTCCGCAGCGGATGCGACCTGTTCGTCCTGCACAGCGAGCGGGAGGTCGAGGAGTTCTCGGCGATCGGCCGGGAGCTGGGCGGGGGCGGGGCGGTGGGCCTGGCCCGGCTGCCGTTCCTGCACGGCGCCCAGGAGGTCCCCGTCACCGGGCCGCGTGACCGGCTGGTGTTCGCCACCCAGGCCAAGGTGCCCAGGCGCAGGGAGGAGCGCGAGCGGATCCTGCTCGCGCTGGCCGGGCTGGCCGAGCGGCGGCCGGACCTCGACGTGGTGGTCAAGCTCCGCGCCCTGGACACCGAGCGGCAGACCCACAACGAGCGCCACCACTACCAGCGCCTGTGGCAGTCGCTGGCCGACGACGGCCGGGTCCGCCCCGGCGCCGTGCGCTTCGCCGTGGGGCCCATGCACGAGCACCTGGCCCACGCGGCCGGTTTCGTCACGGTCAGCTCGACCGCCGCGCTGGAGGCGATCGCCCAGTCGGTGCCCCTGCTGGTGCTGTCGGACTTCGGGGTCAGCGCCGAGATGATCAACCTGGTCTTCGAGGGCAGCGGGCTGCTGGGCACCCTGGAGGAGCTGTCCGAGGGGCGGCTGCGCACCCCGGAGGAGAGCTGGCGCCGGGCCAACTACTTCCATCCGCGCGGCGCGAGCGACTGGGTGTCCCAGCTGGTCACGCTGGTCGCCCAGGTCCGGACGGGACGCCTGGCCCCCGCCCGGTCCCTGCTCGACGGCCCCCAGCACGCCGCCGCCCGGCGCCGCGCCCGGCTGCGCGTGGAGGTCCCGCCCAACGTGCTGCGCGTCGGCTACCGGGCCAAGCGCCGGATGCGCCGCTACCTCAACGCGCTGGGCTAGTACTTCAGTGACAGGTCACGATCTTGAGGCGTTGGGAGCACATGACAACGGCCATCGCGTGATCATTCGGAGTCTGTGAGGACAACGAAAGATCACGCGGTGGCCGCGGACCACAGCGTGGATCCTGGTGGCTGGATGGTCATCTTCAACGAGTCGATGGCCCGGATCGCCGGCCGGTTCGGCCGGGGTGCAGCGGCAATACAGCGGCACCGCGGGCCGGATCGAGAACTGCCGGATCGGCGTGTTCCTCTGATGGCTCTGGTCAAGATCGCCGGAATTCGATGGGTGGTCGAGGAGTCCTTCCAGGCAGCCAAGGGCCAGGTCGGACTGGACCACTACCAGGTACGCGGCTGGACGGCCGGGCGCCGGCACATCATCCTGACCGGCTCGCCCTGACCCTGCTGGCGGCCGTCGCCGCCGCCCAGCACCACAGACGATCGCATCCCGCTGACACTGTCCGAGATCCGCCGGCTGCCGGCCACCCTGCTGCTGACCCGGCACCACTCGCTCACCGATGCCCTGCGCTGGTCGGACTGGCGCCGTCGGCACCAAGCCGCCGCCCGATACTGCCACTACCGGCGCAGATCCGAACCATGATCGCGAAATGTCACTGGAGCATCAGGAACGGCGCGGGTCGTGGAGATACACCGGCCCCAGGTCAGTGACCACGCCGCAAACCCCCTACCGGCTCCACAGATCCGGCGGTGACGGAACCCACTCTTCCCGTTACCGAAAAAGGATCTTTACTCAAGATCGCAACACGTGTGATGATCACTCCGTTTTGCCACATACGTTCGAAAGGCTCGAGTGAACCCATCACGAACAGCGTCCGGCCCATCCAGCCGGACGCGCCGCCGCGCTGCCCTGATCGCGGCCCTGACCATGCCGCTCTCGCTGATGAGCGCACCCGCGACCGCCCAGGGCCCCACGCCACCCCCCACCACCCCTCCCGCCTCTCCCACCCCCAAGACCCCGCCGCCACCTACTCCTCCGTGTACGGCAAGGGCGTCGATCTGGTCGTCACCGCCACCGCGACCGGGTTCCGCCAGCAGATCGTCATCCGGGAACGCCCCGCCGGACCGGTGACCTTCCGCATCCCCGTGGATCTGCCCAAGGGCATCTCCTTCGGCAAGAACGCCAAGGGACAGCCGGCGCTGAAGAGCGACAACGGCAAGCACAGCCTCGACATCCGGCCCGCGGCGCTGCTGGACGCGGCCGCGGCCGACGCGGACGCCGACCTCGGCGCCGTCCGGGTCGGCAGGGCACAGGTGAGCCTGGACGGCTCGGCGCTGGTCTACAGCCCCGACCCGGTCTTCCTCGCCGACCCGGCGACGACGTTCCCGGTGGCCATGGCCGCCGTCGACGACGACTGGTACGAGTGCACCCTCGGGGGCGCCCCCTGTCCTGCCGGCGATCCGATGGACACCTACATCAA